>NZ_JAHFAQ010000032.1 GCF_023250475.1 Sulfuricurvum sp.
CCGAAATTTTAAATAAACTTGCGTTTATTACCGCAAAAACAGGAGATCGTCTCAAAGCAATCGAACTCTATGAGCGCTCTTTGGAACTTGACGGAAACGATGATCTGACCCATAATGCCATTGGATCGCTGTATCGATTGGAAAAAGCGCATGAGCGTGCGCAGGATCACTATCTAAAAGCCATAGAGATTGACGATACCTACGCGCAGACGTTTTACAACTATGCCAATTTATTGGTGGATATGGGCGAGATAGAAGAGGCAAGAGCGATGTATAAACGTTCCCTTGAACTTCAAAACGATTTTCCGCAGGCGCGCGAAGCCTTGCTTTCTTTAGGGAGTGTTTCATGATTGATGATCAAGCACGACTCGCGGTCTTAATCGACGCAGACAATTCACAGCCCTCTATTATTGCGGGATTGATGGACGAGATCGCTTCCCACGGTATCGCCAGTGTCAAACGAATTTACGGCGATTGGACGGATACCAAACTCAAAGGGTGGAAAAACGTCCTTTTGGAACACGGTCTCCATCCGATGCAGCAATTTGCCTACACGACGGGGAAAAATGCGACCGACAGCGCGATGATTATTGACGCGATGGATCTCCTCTATACGAAAAATTTTGACGGTTTCTGCATTGTCTCGAGTGACAGTGACTTTACCCGTCTGGCCAGCCGTATCCGTGAATCGGGAATCAAAGTCTACGGATTCGGGGAGCAGAAAACACCTAAAGCATTTATCGGCGTGTGCGATAAATTCATTTTTACCGAAAATCTTCGTCGTGATGCCAATCATAAAGAATCGGCTCCTGCGAAAATCAAACCGGATAATAAAGCTCTCTTGGCTTTGGTGCGCAATGCGGTAGAAGATACGACTAATGAAGCAGGATGGTCTTATTTGGGCTCAATCGGACAAAATTTGATTAACAAATCTCCTGAATTTGACCCCCGCAGTTACGGCTATAAAAAGCTTCTTGATCTGATTGAGGGATTGGGTGAATTCGAGTTTAAATTTTCCGACCCCCTTTCGGGATCACAGGCGGTGCATGTCCGGCTCAAGAGGCATAAAAGGAGTTATGAAAAATGACGGTACAAGAAATTTATACTTATCTCGACGGACTTTCACCTTTTGCAACCCAGGAAGGGTGGGATAACTCCGGTCTTTTGGTCGGCGATTTCGCTCAAGAGATCGAGCATGTCGTCTTGAGCATTGATATTGATGAAGAACTGATTGAAAGCATCCCGGAAAATGCCCTTTTGATTACCCATCATCCGATCATTTTCGGCGGACTTAAGCAGCTTCAGTTCAACCAATATCCTGCGAAGATACTCGCTCCGATGATTCGTAAGAATATTACCAATATCGCCATGCACACCAATTTCGACCAAACCCATCTTAACGACTATGTTGCAACGGAAGTGCTCGGATACCCCATTATCGCCAAAGAGGGATTCGTCGTCTATTTGGGGGTGGACGAGGCGTACGAAACGTTTGCCGCAAAGATTAAAAGTGCGTTTGGATTGCCCCATACCCGCGGAGTCAAATGTCATGATCATATCCGAACGTGCGCTTTGGTTACCGGATCGGGTGCATCCTTGATGCGCAATATCGAAGCCGATTGTTTTTTGACGGGGGATATCAAATATCATGACGCAATGGAAGCGTCATCCATCGGATTGTCAATGATTGACATCGGACACTATGAGAGCGAACGCTATTTTGGGGAGGTTTTAGGGGGGTATTTGGAAAAATTAGGATTGAGTGTTATAATTTCACCATCTAAGAACCCCTTCACCTATCTTTGAGCTAAAATTAGGTAATCGTGTAACTCCAAAAGGAAACGTATGAACAAACACCTTGAACAATTAATCGAGCTCTCTCATGTTGATAAAGAGATCGATGCGTTTGAACCGCAAATCGAAGAAGCTAATCTTCAGTATGACGCACTTCTAGCGACTAAAAACAGTATCGTTAACGAAATCAATGCTCTTAAACAAGAGATCAAAGACGAACAGCTCAAAAAGCATAAAAACGAGCTTCACTTAGCCGAGCTCTCTGCGAAACTCGAAGAGAACGGCCGCAAAAGCGGTGAGGTTAAAACCGAACGTGAAATGAAGTCGCTTCAACTCGAAGAAGAGATTGCCAAAGAGCAAGTAAGTTTCGCAAACGAAGAGATTGAACGTTTGGAAAAACTGATCGATCACAAGCAAAGTAAAATTGATGAGCTTGAAACCAAAGCTGCTGAGATTGAGGGAAGTATTTCGACTGTAAAAGCCGATGTTGATGTCAAATTGGCACGTATTGATGAAGAACGTAAAGAAGTTTTTGCCCGAAAAGAGACTTTGGTCGGTGCGATGAACCAAAAAGGGTTGTCGTTTTACCAAAAAATCCGTCGCTGGGCTAAAAATACGACGGCTGTGGCGGTACGTAACCAAGCATGTATGGGTTGTTACATGGCGATCAGCGATAAAGTCTACTCCGATGTTATCAAAGGTGAAGAGATCACAATGTGCCCGCATTGCGGCCGTATCCTATTTTTAGAACCTTCATCTGACGCTATCGGTGCGTAACGTAGCGTTCGACCTTTTTTATACTTTGGTTGCGGCGTTTTTTTACGTCGTAGCTCTGCCTCTCTTAATCCTCTTTTCGTTCAAGAAAAAATATCGCGATTCAATTCCGGCACGTTTTTTTGGCATTAAGAATCCCCCTTTTCAACCTCATGATATTTGGTTTCATGTGTGTTCACTGGGGGAAGCGAAAGCGATTGCACCGATCATTGAGAAGTTAAAAAATAAAAAAATTGCCATCAGTGTCATTACCCATACGGGATATGAAGCGGCGTCCAAATACGGGGCACAGGTGCGTTATCTTCCCTATGAGATATGGCTATGGTTTTGGATCGAACGTCCTAAAACAGTGGTCGTATTGGAAGCGGAGTTTTGGTATTTGCTATTTCGTTTAGCTCGAACCAGAGGAGCACGGGTTGTTGCACTCAATGCCCGAATTAGTGATCGTAGCTTTCCGAAGTATTACCGTATGCGATGGTTTTATCGAATTTTACTCTCTCAGTGCGAGCGTATTTTTTGCCAAAGCAGCGAAGATATGGCTCGCTTTATCGCCTTGGGTGCCCGCAATGTCGAAGTGGTCGGGAATATCAAACTTTCCCAAAAGATCGAAGCGACTGCGCACTATCCGAAGCCGCAAGGGACAATCATTGTCGCGGCGAGCACCCACGAGGGAGAAGAAGAGGGTATTATCCGAGGATTTGTCGCGTATCGCGAGCATAATCCCTCCGCTAAACTTTTAGTGGTTCCTCGCCATCCCGAGCGGTTTGCGAAAGTAGGGGAACTGATCGTAAAAACGGCTCCGATGATGAGTGCTTCGCGTTGGAGCGAGTCGCAAACATTGGATACGGATATTACCCTTATTGATGCGATGGGAGAGTTGAATAACCTCTACGCCATCAGCGATGTGGCAATTTTAGGGGGAGCATATGAGCCTATCGGGGGACATAACCCTCTGGAACCCGCAACATTCGGGTGCAAAGTTATTACGGGAGAGCAGATATTTTTACAGCGTGAACTGTTTAAATACGTCTCGCATGTACAGTTTACCTCATTGGAGGGCATTACGGAAGCATTGAAAAATGCGGAATCAATGCCACCATCACAGATCAACGGAAGTGTTGATCTGCAAAAAGTATTAAATTATTTAACGGAGAAATAAAATGGAAAAACCAAAAGCGTATAAGCTCCTAGCGGAGCAAGAGGGGATATCCAACTCTGAGGCCAAATCACTGATCGATAGAGGTTTGGTTTATGTTGGGAACAACAAGGTGATGATCGCACGGGGTGAAATCAGTGCAAAAACAGTGTTCATCGTTCAAAAAGTGGAAAAAGCACGTCCGATATTTGAGAATGACGATTTGATCGTTATCGATAAACCGGCTTTCGTCAACTCGGATGAGATTGAGCGACAGTTCAAAGGCTCACAGCTTTTACATCGTTTGGATCGTGAAACAAGCGGTGTTTTGATGTTGGTAAAAAATGAAGAGTTTCGCCTCAAAGCGATCCAAGAGTTTAAAAAAGACAATGTTTACAAAGAGTACGTTGCGTGGGTAGAAGGGTTGATTAGTGAACCATTCATTATCGACCAGCCACTTATTACGGAGAAAAAAGGGAACAAAGCCTATACCAAGGTTGCTAAAAACGGCAAACCAGCGATTACGGAAGTAACCCCCCTCGAAGTTTCAGGGAAAAAGACGAAAGTTCAGCTCATTATCCATCACGGACGGACACACCAAATCCGTGCTCACCTAAAATATGCTCAGCATCCGATTATCGGGGATGAGAGCTACGGCGGACGGCAGTCAAAGCGGGTGATGCTCCATGCAAAAAAAGTGATATTGCTCGGACAAACATTTGAAGCGCCGGAACCTAAGGTCTTCGGACACTTCGGTAGTTAATTACAAGTACTCTAATTGTAATTGAAGAAAAAATTAAGTATAATTCGGAAATTTTTATACCCTGCAGAGCTATTATTTAGGAGTTGAAGTGTTTGATACACTAACCGAATCGTTTACATCAGCCATACGCAAAATCCGTTTTCACGACGATGAGAAGGCGTTAACCAAGGCACTCGGCGAGCTTAAAAAAGCGTTGCTCAAAGCCGATGTGAACCATAAAGTCGTCAAAGACCTGATCGATTCGGTTGAACTCCAAACCAAGCAAAGCGGTATCGGAAAAGATCAGTTTCTCGATGCTCTTCGACAATCGCTTTATGCTCTGTTAGACGTCAAAGGCAATTCCGGATTTGTCTATGCTCCGGTAGCTCCAACCGTTATTTTGATGACGGGGTTGCAGGGTTCGGGGAAAACGACGACGACGGGTAAGCTTGCCAACTGGCTTAAAACACGTCAGAAAAAGCGGGTATTGGTTGTTGCGGCAGACTTGCAGCGTCTTGCGGCGGTTGAGCAGCTTCGTCAAGTGTGTGCCTCTATCGAAGTGGAACTTTACGCCGATGATGCGACGAAAAATCCGGTAGAGGTAGTAGAAGGGGCATTGCGCTACGCACAAAAATCCCTTTTTGATGTTGTGTTGATCGATACTGCCGGACGTTTGGCCATTGATGATGCTTTGATGGGGGAATTGGCGGAAGTCAAAGCCGCTGCCAAACCGCATGAGATTTTCTATGTTGCCGATTCGTTGAGCGGTCAGGATGCCGTTCGCACCGCTGCCGCATTTAATGAAAAAATCGGAATCAACGGAGTAATCCTTACCAAATACGACGGGGATTCCAAAGGGGGCGTTGCGTTAGGTATCGCTTCTCAGATCCAAGTCCCGCTTCGCTTTATCGGTGCGGGTGAGAAAATGGAAGACCTTGAAATCTTCCTCCCTGATCGTATCGTCAATCGTCTTATGGGATTGGGTGACATCGAAGGTCTTGCGGAGCGTACTGCATCGGTAATCGATGAGAAAAAAGCAAAAGCCCTTACCAAAAAGATCAAAAAAGGGGAGTTTAACTTTAACGACTTCCTTGAACAGATGGAGAGCCTCAAAAAAATGGGGAGCATGAAATCCATCATGGGTATGATCCCGGGTATGGGCGGTATGGCATCTGCTTTGAAAGATTTTGATTTGGAAAACTCGTCTCAGCTCAAGCAGATTAAAGCACTGGTCTCCTCCATGACGGTAAAAGAGCGTGAAGATCCCGAGCTGTTGAATAACAGCCGAAAAGCCCGTCTGGCCAAAGGGTGCGGACTTGATATTATCGAAGTAAACCGTATTTTGAAGCAGTTTAAAAACGCTTCCAAAATGGCTAAACGGTTCTCCGGTAAACAGGGGATGAAAGACCTACAGAGTATGATGGGTCAAATGCAAGGTTCGCGTTTACCGCGCTAACTTTGTCAGCTAAATGCTAAGGACTGGACTTATCCGAGTTTAGTCCTTAGCATTTGAAGCAGCTTAGAGGTTTTTCTTTTACTTTTGTGGGTAAAACACTCTTCTAAGCTTCTTGGTGCAAAAAAACATTAAAAGGACACACAATGGCAACAGTCATCCGTTTAACCCGTATGGGTCGTAAAAAACAACCTTTCTACCGTATCGCGGTAACCGATAGTCGCAAACGTCGCGACGGCGGTTGGATCGAATTGATCGGATACTACAATCCGATGACAGACCCTATCACTACCAAAGTAGATGAAGAGCGTCTAAACTACTGGTTGAGCGTTGGTGCTCAAATGTCAGATCGCGTTAAAAAAATTACCGGTAAATAATCATGATTGCGGACTTCGTCGCAGGTTTTGCGCGGTTAATAGCCTCTTATCCCGAAGAGATTCGGGTGGAATCGCATGATGGCGATGAAGTGACCGAAATCGTTTTGTACGCCAATCAGGCGGATGTGGGCAAGCTTATCGGAAAAGAGGGCAAAATGATCGGAGCGATCAAAACCGTCATTTCCGGTTGCAAAGCCAAAGACGGGAAAAGTTACCGAATCAATGTCGAACCGCTTTCGTAATTCACCTCCGCAGGATTTACTCCATGTCGCCACTTTGGGCCGAGTTGTCGGCTTAAAAGGGGATATGAAACTTAACCTCTCCACCGATTTCCCTGAACAATTCGCTCCGAATGCCTCATTCACTCTTGAAAACGGCAAAGAGATCACTCTTAGCGCTTATAATCCCGATCGTGAACTGGTTCATCTCAAAGGGATCGATACTCCTGAAGCCGCCAAAGCATTGACCAATGCGAAACTTTTTACCACTTTTGAAGCAACGCGTGAGCGATGCAATCTTAGTGAGGGGGAGTTTTTCTGGTTTGATTTGCTCGGCTCCAGTGTTATGGAAGGGGAGATGCTTTTGGGGAAAGTCCAAGAGATCGAACGTATCGGTCCATTGGATTATCTACTCGTAGCAACCGATAGTGCTTTGGTTTCCAAAGAGCTTCCTACTACCTTTTTGATCCCTTATATTGATCGTTTTGTTTTAAATGCGGATGCAAAGGCTAAAGTAATTACCGTAGAGGGCGGATTGGATCTGTTAGAGGCATCCTGATGCGCTTTACGTATGTAACTATTTTTGCCAATCTGATCGAAGGTTATTTTCAAGATTCTATTCTCAAACGGGGGATCGAGTCGGGGAAATTTTCGGTCGATTATCTCAATCCTAGAGATTACAGTACGTCGAAACATCATAAAGTGGACGATACGGCTGCAGGCGGGGGAGCGGGTATGTTAATGACTCCTCAACCGTTGTTTGATGCCCTTCAAACACTGCCGGATGAATCTCATATCATTTTTGTGGCACCCGTGGGGAAACAATTTACCCAAAACGATGCCAAGCGGCTCGCAACGAAATCTCACGTGGTTTTCGTGAGTGGCCGCTATGAGGGGATCGATGAGCGGGTCGTAGAACGATTCGCGGATGAAGTGTTCAGCATCGGTGACTACGTCTTGACCGGAGGGGAACTCCCCTCTTTGGTTATGACCGATGCTATCGTTCGAAACATTGAAGGTGTTTTGGGAAATAGCGACTCTTTGGAATATGAGAGTTTCGAATCACCACTATTGGAAGCACCTTCGTTTGGAAAACCCCCTGTTTATGAGAATATGAGTGTTCCATCAGAATACTTAAAGGGAAATCACAGTAAAATTCGTGCACTAAAATCGTCTCTGTCTGAATGCAAAACAAAATACTTCAGGCCGGAGCAGCTTCAAAAGCATAAAATAAGGACATCTTATGAAAAATAAGTACATTGCTAGCTTCGAGCAAGCACAAATCGCTAACAAAAACGTTCCTGAGTTCCGCGCGGGTGATACTCTTCGTCTTGCAGTAACTATTACTGAGGGTGAAAAATCACGTGTTCAAAATTATGAAGGTATCTGTATCTCTATCCGTGGAGAAGGTACTGGCCGTACTATTACTGTACGTAAAATCGGTGCTAACGGTATCGGTATCGAGCGTGTATTCCCAATCTACAGCGATAGCTTAGAGAAAATCGAAGTTCTTCGCCGTGGACGTGTACGTCGTGCGAAATTGTTCTACCTTCGTGATCTTGCCGGTAAAGCAGCACGTATTAAAGAAATTCGTCGCAAATAATCCCCCTTGCCGCACTCTCTTGCGGCAAACTTATTATCTTCCCGATCAATCTTTTTTTATTCGAACAAGCCTAAGCTTACTCCCCTTTTAATGCCCGTTCCATATCCCGTTTGAGACTTTTCTCTTTTAAATCATCCCGTTTATCGTAGAGCTTTTTCCCTTTGACGATGGCAACCTGCATTTTAGCGAGGTTTTTATCATTGAAATAGATACTGAGCGGTACAAGGGTAAACCCCTCTTTTTCAACCGCTTTAAACATCTTGTCGATCTGTTTTTTGTGCAGCAGTAATTTGCGGCTTCCCCGCTCTTCGTGAGTATAATAGTGATGGGTGGTATCGAGTACGCCGATATGGACATTAAAGACAAACGCTTCACCACGGACAATTTTGATAAATCCGTCTTTGAGGTTGACCCGCCCGGCACGGAGTGCTTTGACTTCGCTCCCTTTGAGGACAAGCCCCGCTTCGAATTTCTCTTCGATGTAGTAGTCAAAAAAGGCTTTTTTGTTGGTAGAGATATTTTCACCCATAGTCATTATTCCTTGATCCTAAAAAAACTGCTGCCGCTGCCGGAGAAAAACCACCCCTCTTTTTCATGCAGTTCAGGATAGCAGCCCAAAGCGGCACTGTAAAGATCATTAGCCTCTTTCGAATTAATAGAGGCCAATATCTCTTTTGATGATGTGGCTTCTAGACGTGAAGCCTCCTCCTTGCTAATCGGCAGATAACGGTGTTCGCGATAATAGCGATAGACGGCCGGTGTACTGATTTGAAGGGAGGGGGTTGTGACTTCAAAATCGAGTAACGGTTCATTGAACGGTTCAACAATCTCTCCAATACCGCTGACGTTTGCACTATCATAGCCATAGACGAAGAAAGGGACATCCGCACCGACATTGGCACCGATTTCGGCAAGTTCATCGATACTCAGTTCTAAATCCAACGCTTCGTTGCACATTCGTAAAAACGTGGCTGCATCGGAACTTCCTCCGCCGAGTCCGGCAAAAGAGGGGATCTGTTTTTCGACACATACGGCATTATTTTCAAAAAAAGAGGAAAGTTTATCGGAGCGGGTAGCGCTTTGGAGGTATTTATATGCTTTATAGATGGTATTGGAATGAATTTCGCAATCAAAATTTCCCCGTATTTCAAATTCAGGGGTTGATTTATTCTCAAACCAAAGGGTATCAAAAAGGGAATTGACCCGCATAAAACGGGAACTCAAAGTATGGTATTCTCCCCGAGTCCCCGTTATTTTGAGAAAAATATTGACTTTAGCATAGGCACGATAGCGGGTCATAGTCGTAATTTTTGAGCGAGTTGTTGGAGTAATGAGGCATCATGGTCTGATGAGGCCTCTTTGTTCGAGTCTTCCACGGCACGAACCAATTCGCTTCGTAGCACTCTAATATTGTGTGGAGCATCTATACCGAGTTTCACGACCCCTTTTTCGATGGAGACTACTTTGACGGTGATCGTATCGGCGATTATGATCGATTCTTCGGGTCTGCGGGAGAGAATCAGCATGCTTCAACCTTATTGAGAATATAACGGACACCCTCAGGGGTAATTTCCAGAATTGAGATAGTGTCTCCGTTGTCGATCCAGTAGGTTCCCTCTTCTTGGATATCAAAATCTTCTCGAAGCAGGGGCTGACCTAAAAGAATCGTTTGCAATGTGCCATTATAGCGGTTTTTAGGGAGTGCAAGAGAGGTTTTAATGTCGAGTTCTTTTTCATTTTCAAAAATAAATTGTCCCTCGTTGAGCCTCTCGAGCGCCGTAAGTGCACCGTTGCATCCAAGGCGGTTTGCGATTATCTCCCCGAGTGATCGGATATAGCTTCCCTCCGATACACTCGCTTCAAAAGTAACAAAGGGGTGGCAATAGTGGATGAGTCTCAGGTCATAGATAAAAGAGGTGATCTCATTCAGGTCAACCTCTTTTCCCTCGCGGGCAAACTCATACGCTCTGCGTCCCTCAATACGTTTCGCACTGTATTTGGGCGGCAGATAGGTGAGTTCTCCCTCCAGAGAAGACAAAATAGAGTCTATTTGTTCAACCGCTACGGGCTGCATTTCATTGATCGTTTCGATTTTTTCGATATCCAGGGTCGGAGAATAGGCTCCCAGCCAAAGGGTAGCTCGGTAGCGCTTAGGGGTTTTATTCAAAAATCGAAACAACCGTCCGTGGTTGCCGAAAGCAATGATCAAAACACCCTTTGCAAAGGGATCAAGTGTCCCTGAATAGCCTGCTTTTTTGACTTTATAGCGCCGTTTCAGCTGTCCTAAAAGTTGGTTTGAACTAATACCGGAAGGTTTGTAAGCAACGAAAAGGCGATTCATAGGCGATTATAGCTTTTCAACGAAAGAGGCGAGAATATCCCGTTTATTGCCGCCGAAATTAATACTGAGCTTAAATTCGCGTCCCGCTTTGCTCACCCCTTCGACCCGTCCCGCTCCGAAGATTTTATGACGAACCAAGTCCCCTTTTTTGAAGGAGGTGTTTTTCTCAAGGATCAAAGACCCCTCACATAATCCCGCTTCGTTAATAAAACGGCTTTTTTGCAGATCGGTACGGCGCCCTTTGTAAAAGCGGCTGTTGACGTTGGAGAGGATGAGGTTGCTTTTGGCGCGGGTGATGGCGACGTATCCCAAGCGTCTCTCCTCTTCAAGATCGCTCCCATCTCCTATCAGAGGCAAAAATCCCTCTTCAAGCCCTATAACGAAAAGATGTTCAAATTCAAGCCCTTTGGAGGCGTGAATGCTCATGATATAGATACTCTCACCCTCCACTTGGTCTTGTTCGCTTTGCAATGTAATATCGTTGAGAAACTCTGCGAGAGAGCTTTCTGGATTTTGTTTGACGTAATCTCGGAACAATCCGTAAAACTCATCGATATTGGCAATTTTCTCCGCTTCGTCGGGGAGCCCTTTGAGGGTATCTTTGATTTTAAACCGCTCTTCGAGAAGATCGATAAAACGATAGATTGCCTCTTCCGAAACACGGCGAAGTTCGAGAATCTCGGCGACGAAATCTCGCAGTTCTCCGGCACTTTTTTTCCGTACCAGCCCTTCCAATTCACCGTCGCTTAACGTAGAGATAAACTCAAACATTGATTTGCTCGCTTCGATGGAAGAGAGCTCGATTTTATCAATGGTCGCTTTTCCAAGACCCCGTTTGGGCTTGTTGATAATCCGCTTGAGTGAGAAATTGTCATGGACGTTGGTGATAACCCGAAGATAGCTGATAAGGTCTTTGATCTCGGCACGGTCATAAAATCGCAATCCGCCGACAAGTTTGTAAGGGACTCCGGCACGATTTAGTCCCTCTTCGAGAGATCGGCTGAGGGCATTGATACGGTATAGGACGGCGATTTCATTCGGTCGTACCCCTTGAGAGATAAGCTCTTTGATCGTTTTAGCAATCTTTTGGGACTCTTCGCTCTCATCATTGGAGGTGATGGTTTGCACGTCATCTCCCCCCTCTTTGGTAGCGAGGAGAGTTTTGCCAAGGCGGGAGCGGTTGTGTTCGATAAGGGCGTTAGCAACGGTGAGGATCGGTTGGGTAGAGCGATAGTTATGTTCCAGCTTCACCACCATCGCATCGGCAAAATCCTGATCGAATTCAAGGATGTTGCGTACATGGGCACCTCGCCAGCCGTAAATACTCTGATCGTCATCCCCGACGACACAGAGATTATTATGGGTACTGCAGAGTTTTTGAAGAAGACGCAATTGCAGCTCGTTGGTATCTTGATACTCATCGATCATAATATAGCGGTATTTCTCAGAGGTTTGAGTACATAAATCGGGATTTTCATCGAGGAGTTTATAGGTGAGACAAAGTAAATCGTCAAAATCGACGAGATTATTTTTCAGCAGATAGGCTTCGTACTCTTCATAGATTTTGGCGATGTGTTTGTAGTTTGTAAGTTCCGCTTGGAGATACGCTTCTGCCGGGTCGATTAAAGAATTTTTATAGCGGGAAATTTCGCTGGCGATCAATGCGGTGGGGAGATCGGCATTTATTTTTTTAATGATCTTTTTTTTATCATCGGTATCGATCACGACGAAATTGTTGGCACGTCCGAGCAGATGGATATGAAATTTTAAAAAGAGGAGGCCGAATTTATGGAAGGTGCACAGCAGCGGAGGGTAAGAATTTTGTTGTATCAAGCCCATTGCCCGCTCGCGCATCTCTTTGGCCGCTTTGTTGGTAAAAGTCAATGTTAGGGTATTTCCGGCAGGGATACCTACCTGATCGAGCAGATAGGCGAGACGTGTCGTAATGGTTTTGGTTTTTCCGCTTCCCGCACCTGCTAAGATGAGCAAAGGTCCCTCAATCCGTTCGACCGCACTTCGCTGTGCCTCATTGAGGTTTGAGAGAATTTCATCCATACCGTTATCGCCTTGCTCGTATTATTAGTTCATTTATTATAGCCCAAGTTTTCTGTTTTTTAAATTCCTTTGGCAAAACGAGTTGGAATTTTGGGCTGAACTCTTGCATTGGTTATAATATCGGGTTATAATACTGCTATTCATTCAGCTTATAGGAATTATTATGTTAAAAGATTTTGCCAAACTTATGACGTTTTTGACGGTGGTTCGGGAAAAAAGTTTTTCAAAAGCATCGGCGAAATTGGGAATTTCTCAACCGGCCGTAACGCAACAGATTAAGTTTATCGAGGACTATCTCGATACCCGCGTGGTTGAGCGGAAAAAGAACGGGATTAAGCTTACCAAAGAGGGCGAGGATCTTTTCCGTATTGCCGTCAAACTGGAAAAAGCGATCCAATCAAGCGAAAAAGAGCTTCTTAAAATCATTAACAAAGAGTTTACGTTTATTGTCGGCGCTTCGTATGCGATCGGCAACTATGTTCTCCCTTCCTACATCGGTCAGCTTAAAGAGAAGATTAATAATGAAGTGCATATTCGTGTTGCATTTTCCGAAGATATTATTGATCAATTGTTGGATAAAAAGATTGACATCGCCCTGATTGAATCGCCGGTATTCAAAGACGGTTTGATCTACCGCGAGTGGGAAGAAGACGAGTTGGTCATTTTTTCCAATCAACCGATTCCCAAGCAACTTCGTAAAGAAGATATGTACAAATTTGACTGGATCTGCCGTGATGAAAATTCACATACCCGTAAATTGACGTCGGAAGTCTTTGAAGAGATCGGCGTTGAATGCTCAAGCTTCAGTGTCATAGGTGTGGTTGCAAGTTCTACGGCGATCAAAGAGACATTGATGCGCTCACCTAAAGATGCGGCACGTCCTGTTGTTTCGGTTATCTCTCGTCATGTTATCAGTGATGAAGTGGAAGAGGGAAAATTGTTTGAAGCGCGAATTAAAAATTATAAAATCAAACGCAAGTTTTACATCGCCTACAGTAAAGAGCGTAAGCACGATGCCTTTATCGATAATGTCGTCACGTATCTACTAGGATTGAAACTGTAACGCTATAGGAGCATACGATAACTCTACGTTTCCCTCGGCGGGAAGCCCACGTGCAGCAAACCGCACTTCACTATCTTCAATTATGACACATTTAAGACTATTTTTTCTTCAAAAACTTCTGATTTTCGGGATTTGCGAGCAGGGCGCTCATCGAGTTCTGAACCCCTTCATGTTTTTCAATATTGATAACCGGATGTTGCTCTTGAGGAAGGGCTAGGTTGACGAATGCCGGTGTATCATCGATAATGATCTGAACGATTGAGAGCAACGGTACGGAGACAAAACTGCCGATATTCTCTTGACCGAAACCCGCTTCGAAAATCAAGATGTCGTTGTCGATCCGCGCACTTTCAAACGTATATCCCGCTAAAAAAAACAGCGTCATAGAGCGAAACTCGTCATTAATATGTTTCGGGAGAGGCGGATCAAACGTTACGTGATCAATCTTGCATAAAATACCGAAATTTTGGTCGTTTTCGAAAAGATAAATGAGCATGTCACGGATATGATTTTCCATCAATCGTGCGAATGAAGAGCTTTTAATAATGTCGAATAACATAACGGCAGGCCTATTTTTTTTAGATAATTATACCATTTTCGACTTCAATGAAGCCTACCATCGCATTCATAAGGGCGACTTTGCTTGCTCGGGCGATATCTTCGGGTGTCAGCGGTGCGGCAGTGAGAAATTTCTCATCGAGCAAACGCTCCCGTGTTGTCCCCTCTAATAGAGGAGATGCGGGGGTAACCCATTTCCCCTCAATGCATAGGGCAATATTAGCGACCGAGGTATCCCTCAGAAAATTGTTTTGTACCAGTAGAACATCGTCACACTCCATCCGCTTTTCAAATAACGTATTGATAGATTCGCGGTCGGCATATTTGAGAGGGTATTTGAGCGTATCGCACGTAAGAAGCTTCAGGGAAGTGATTTTCTTTGGGGTATAGGGATGGAACTCGATGCTATAGCCCTCGGCGCTGTAGAGAAAGCGGCATCGATAGAGTCTGCTGTCGGGAGGTACGATTAACGCATTTAAGTCATACTCTTTGCGAATACCGAGCAATCGGCATGATTTATCCAACCGCTTTTGATGATAGGAGAGGTGCAGGGCGGCTCCCATTTCGCAGCGAATGGTTTCTAAAAGCATTTACGCTTCAAAAAGAGGGGTACTCAAATAACGCTCTGCCGTATCGCATAAAATAGTGACGATAGTCTTCCCGCGATTTTCAGGGCGCGCAGCGACGAGTGAAGCGGCATGGACGTTTGCCCCAGCAGAGATTCCGACGAGGAGCCCTTCAGTTTTTGCGAGAGCTTTGGAAGCGGCAATCGCCTCTTCGTTGCTGACGGTTATCACTTCGTTATAAAGTGCCGTATTGAGAACATCCGGGACAAATCCGGCACCGATACCCTGAATCTTGTGCGGTCCCGGTTTTCCTCCCGAGAGGACGGGAGAATCTTTAGGCTCTACGGCAATGATTTGGACATTCGGCAATACGGCTCGGAGCGCTTCTCCGGTTCCGGTAAGGGTTCCCCCTGTCCCGACGGCGGCGACAAAGATATCTATGTGCCCGTCTGTGTCTCGGAGAATTTCTTGTGCGGTTGTGGTGCGATGGATATCCGGATTGGCAGGATTGGCAAATTGCTGCAGAACAATGGCATTGGGATGGGAAGCGACCAGCGCATCGGCTTCATCGATAGCCCCTTTCATCCCATACGCCGCCGGAGTGAGAACGAGATTGGCCCCGAGCGCTTTAAGGAGGTTCCGTCGTTCAATCGACATCGATTCAGGCATGGTGAGGGTCAGTTTCAGTCCTAAAGCGGCACAAATCGAAGCAAGAGCGATACCGGTATTGCCGCTGGTGGGCTCAATGATAAGGGTATCGGCATTGATCCGTCCCTCCTTCATCGCAGTTTGGATCATGTTAAATCCGATTCGGTCTTTGACGGAACTGGTGGGATTCATAAATTCGCATTTTCCTAAAATCGTAGCTCCGCTGCTGGTAGAAGGGGCATTAAGCCTCACCAGAGGAGTATTGCCGATGAGTTCAGTGATGTTGGATGCGATCTTCATTAGGGATCCCTCTTTTTTTGTCATTATAATAGCAAAATTTTAATTATCCCATAATCATAAGCGATAGAATCAAGAATATGTGGAAATACACATTTATTATTGAATCATTTGCTAACGGAGCAAAAAATTTTGCTAAAACAGCAGATTTATCCTATAATTTCATTTTTAAATCAAGATATCGGGCGTCTTTTGGGAATTTGGGGTATCCAGAAACTTGAAAATGTTCAGAATGAGGTAATAAGTGAAAACGAAAAAGATCAGCAAAGTATTGATCGCGAACCGTGGTGAAATCGCACTTCGCATTATTCGAGCTTGTAAAGAGTTGGGAATTAAAAGTGTTGTTGTGTTTTCAGAAGTAGACGTCAATGGTGTTTGGGTTCGTAAAGCTGATGAGTGTTATCCGATTATGGGTGATCCGATCGCCGCGTATCTTGATTATGAGCGTATTATCTCTTTGGCGAAAAAAGCCGATTGTGATGCGATCCATCCGGGATACGGATTTTTATCGGAAAGTGCTGAATTTGCACAAGCGTGTATCGACAACGGTATCATCTTCATCGGACCGAAACCGGAACATATCGCCCTTTTCGGGGACAAAATGGCCTCTAAAGTAGCAATGCGCGAAGTGGGTGTTCCGATGTTGCCAGGTACCGATGAGCCGATCGATAACATTGACGATGCGGAAAAAATCGCAACCGATATCGGATTCCCGATCATCATTAAAGCGGCTTTCGGAGGGGGCGGACGCGGTATGCGTATCGTTGAAAAGGCATCTGATTTCAAAGAGATGTATGAATCGGCTACCAACGAGGCATTGCGTTTCTTTAATCGTGGTGAAGTATTTATCGAAAAATACCTCAAAAACCCGCGTCATATCGAGATCCAAATCGTAGCTGATAAATACGGCAATATCGTCCATTTGGGTGACCGTGACTGCTCGATTCAGCGTCGTCACCAAAAAGTGATTGAAATCGCCCCGTCACCGCTCTTGAACCACGAAACTCGCCGTGAGCTTTACCGTATTTCCAAAAAAGCGATGTACCGTCTCGGATACGAAAGTGTCGGTACGATCGAGTATCTGGTTGACCAAGATGACAATATCTATTTCATCGAAATGAATACCCGTGTTCAGGTTGAGCATCCGGTTACCGAAGCGATCTCCGGAATCGATTTGATTCAGCGTATGATTCAGATTGCTGAGGGCGATCAGCTCAAATTCATGCAAGAGGAGATTCACCTTCGCGGATACGCGATTGAATTCCGCATTAATGCCGAGAATCCGAAACTGGGCTTTGTTCCATCCCCGGGTCTTATCACTAACTACCTTGCACCGGGCGGTCCGGGAGTTCGTTTGGACTCTATGGCGTATACCAACTATCAAATTCCTTCAAACTACGATTCCATGATCGGTAAATTGATCGTTACGGCATTGACATGGGAAGATGCGGTGCGTAAAGCGACTCGTGCATTGGATGAATTTCTTATCGAGGGGGTTCCGACGAATATCCCTCTTCACAGACAAATCGTCCGTGACCAAGATTTTATCGACGGTAAAATCGATACCGGATATCTTGATACCAAATTGCAGCACTTTAACCTCGATGCAATCCACAACATGGACGATGAAGAGGCTAAAATGAAGCATATCACGGCTGTCATCGAAGCAATCAACAAAAACAATCTCAACGTTCGCCACTAAAATAATCAAGCCTTTCGGCTTGATTCTCTTCCCTAGTAAATTAATTTTATACTATTTTTAATCATATTTTCTGAATAGAACGATGTATCGTAGTCGTTCAAAATCAATAGACTATCCCGCTTCCCCCGCCGTTAGCCGCATGAAACACCATCGTATTATTTTTACGAGCATAAAAACGGATTAAGAGATTTTGCACCGTAGGCTCGATGGAGGGTTTGAACCATCCGTTGTTACTGACCGCGATCATATAGCGTACCTCGGGAGTGTAGAGCTCAGCCCGTGTCGCTTCATAGCAGACAGCGTTGCGAAACGTTACCCCTTTTACCGTAAAATCGGTCGGTTTATCGGCGGTGACAAAATCGGCACCCCCTCCGAAAATCTCCCGATTGACCCACCCTCGGAGAACTTTAGGGAGAGGTATGTATTCGCCGAAAGGGACGAGGATTGTTTTTTTAGCAACCGTA
>NZ_JAHFAQ010000033.1 GCF_023250475.1 Sulfuricurvum sp.
TATAATTGATGATATTGCCTGCGATCAATGCACCATTGGGGATAATAATAGAGCGGTTATCGCTTGTTGTCAGAGTTGTCGAAAAGAGGTTAATGATTTTGACCGTCCCCATTACACCCGAAACTTCAATAAAATCACCGACTTTAAACGGCCGGAAAAAGATAATCAAAACGGCCGCACCGACATTGGCTAAAGTGTCTTTGAGTGCTAATCCGATTGCAAGACCCGCCGCACCGAAAACAGCGACAAATGAGGTGGTATTGATCCCGAGATTGCTCGCCGCTGCAACAATGATGGCGATCATTAACGCGACGTATATCGCATTTGCGGAGAACGATATTAACGTTTCATCGACTCGGGATTTGAACATCGCTTTTCGCATCAAAGAAATAGCTTTTCGCACAACCCATTTTCCGATAAAGAAAATGGCCAGAGCGCCTAAAATCTTTATCCCGTATTCGGTCCCGTATTCAACCGCGATTTGCGAATAGTGTTCCATTTTCTGCAACATCGGATTCTCCTTTTAACGGTACTCGACGATTTGTTTCAAATCAAGCCGTTTTTGCTCGCTTTGCGGATTCACCCGATATCCGAATGCACAGATAACGGCGACACTGCGTCCGTATTCGAGATCCAGAATCGCTTCGACTGACTCTTTATCAAACCCCTCAATCGGACAACTGTCGATTTTGAGCGTCGCCGCATAAGTCATCATATTTGCCAAAGGAATATAGCACTGCTTGGCCGTCCAATTCTCCAGCAATACCTCATCACATTCAATCGGCTCAAGATAATTTTTATAGACTCCCATATAGGTATCCACGGCTTCAGCAGAAAGTCCTCGTCGCTCAAACATCTTCCGTACATATACAGTACCGCTTCGTACGGTATCATTATCGGTCGTAAAGATCACGAGTTCTGAGCAATCGGTAATTTGAGCTTGATTCCAGCAGGCACTTTTGAGTGCTTTGCGCAGAGCAGGTTTACGAACTACGATCATTCTCCACGGCTCCATTCCAAAGGAAGAGGGAGAAGTTCGCGCTACCTCCAACAGTGAATCAAACTCCTGCTCAGGAATTTGTTTCTCGGTATCAAACTGTTTGCACGCATGGCGAAAGGCCATCGCACTTAAAAATTCTGACATTGTATTCTCCTCGACTGAATAAGTGCATCTATTTTAACGTAGAGTTCTTTATGGGGAGTAACAAGCGTCTCCAAAATAGGATGATATTTTAAATAGGTTTGCCATGCGACCTCTGAAGGGTTTATTCTGCCGCGTCTCATGAGCTCAAAACTGACCGCCGCATTGATAAACCCTTTCCACAGCCGTACTTCATCCTTATTGTCAAACCGGCTCGGATACCACAGCGGCTCGAGATCTTCATGGGCGTCGTAATAGCGCCCTTCCGAAAAAGAACGTTCAAACGATTCAAACGCTTTTGTTATACCCTCAAATTCTTGCGCCAATATCCCCGCCCTCCCCGAAGACTGATACATACATGATTCGGAAACTTTGCTCTAAATTCACCTAGCCTCTCACGTGAGCTTTTACCGCTGTCGCAGTAAAAAACAAAGACACTCCCCTCCGGTTCCTTTTTAAGAAGCGGAGGAGCGTAAAGGGTCGTCTCGGCTCCGTCAATCGGATTGAGTATCGTGTCAATCAGCAACACCTTTCTCCCCTGTCCTTCTAACACCTGTTTGCTTCTCAAGTACTCTTCTTGTGTCCATTCATCGACATCTAAATCGATCATCGGTTTTCCCATATCAGTTATTTTATGAGAGTTTAGCAAAGCTATAAAGGCTTTAGCCTTAGGATTTTAGGCTACACTTACGCTATGGCAAAGAAAAAGAAAAAAATGATCAAACTCAACCAATCCATCCGCCATTTTTTCGGCGATGAGGGATTTGACGAGGGGATAGAGCGCGTACCGACCGATGTACTCATCGCCCTCGCTCATACACTGGGAGTATTTAACAGTACGACCGATAAAACGGCTCTGATTAAAATGTTTCGCCGCTTGTGGTCGGAGGGAGAAATGGACAACCGTGAAATGATTGTCGCATTTTTCAAACATGAGGGGAAAACTTATCCCAACCCCAAACCCAAAGAGAAGCCGCATGAGAGGGAAGAGAAGATCGATGAGCTACTGGAAGCTTTCGACATCACCCTTGAAGAGCGCAGAGCATTGCATACTGCGTTTATGGATATACGTACCCGTAAAATCACCCCTGAAAAAATCGCGGCTAAACTAGAGCACATCCGGTACACGCTAAAACGCGAGATGCTTGAAAAAGCATTGGAGGGAAAATTCAATTTTGATGATTCGTTGGAGTATTACGCTTCGATCACCTATACCATCGGCGCTGAAACGTTTACCAAAATTCATGTTCTTAAAACATCGCCGCTCAATGAAAAACGACTTCATGAAGAGGAGATGGACGTATTAGTTCCCGAGATTAACGAGCTTAAATCGGCACTAACAAAACAAAAACAAGAGCAAACCGATCTGTTTTTATCCTCTCTCAATCTCACGTCTCATCGTTATCTTACCCAAGAGCAAATCATTGCTTCCCTTAAAAGTGCACCCCCTTCTACCCAAACCTACGGGACACTGAGTGTTGAAATTTTACGGGATGTTTTAGCACACCATTTACAAACACCTCTCACTTCGGTCACCAATGATGATTTAATCATAGAGATCGGCAGAGAACTGCCTCTCCCGCACCGCGAGGAGGCCCTCGCATACACCTTATCGCTCCATTTGGACGCTCGTGAACTAAGCCGTCAAATCTGGAATGAAGAAGAACTCACCATCACGACCATGGCAGAAGAGCAGAGTTCTCAGGAAGAACGAATCTTTTTGGAAGAGCTCGGACATCTCATCGAAGAGTGCCGTACACGCTCCAAACTGCTGGAGATGGATGACGAAACACTCTACAGTATTGCGTATGAACTCCTCCTCCCCTACCTCACCCTAGTACCCCATATCAGTTCCAAAACGTCTCGCCGGGTTCTATTCGCCTTCGATCAGCGTATTGCCGGAGAGCTGCTTAAACGTCAGCGCCAAGCGCTCCTCGCCCGAACAGTTCGCGATTTCAAAAATCTCTTTCCGCTCGCCCGCTCTCTCCGCCGCCGTCTCATTTTCCATACAGGACCGACCAACAGCGGTAAAACCTATACGGCATTTCAGCAACTCAAAAAAGCGGGAACAGGCTACTATCTCGCCCCTTTGCGTTTGTTGGCGTTAGAAGGGTACGAAACGCTTCGAGAACAAGGGATCAATGCATCGCTTATCACCGGAGAAGAACAGCTCCTTGATGAGGATGCAACCCACATCAGTTCTACCATCGAGATGCTGAGCTTCGAGACCGAGGTTGATTGCTGCGTCATCGATGAGGTACAGATGATCGACGACCGTGATCGCGGATGGGCATGGGCGAATGCCATCATCGGTGCTCCTGCCAAAACGGTTATTATGACGGGTTCTCCGAATGCCCGTGAAGCGATAATCGCCCTCGCCGAATATCTGAATGAGCCGTTGGAGATTGTCGAATTTGAACGGAAAAATCCTCTCGAACTGCTCAAATCCGCTACCTCTATCGACGCAATCGAGCCGAAAACCGCCGTGATAGCCTTTACCCGTTCCAATGCACTGCGTCTGAAACAGCAGCTCTCTAAAACGTATAAAACCAGTGTTATCTACGGGAATCTCAGCCCTGAAGTACGCAGAGAGGAAGCACGCCGTTTCCGCGAGGGGGAGACCGATATCCTCGTTGCGACCGACGCTATAAGTATGGGACTGAACCTACCGATCAAAACACTCCTCTTTTCCAAAGCCGACAAGTTCGACGGCCAAAATCAGCGTAATCTCACGGCAACCGAAGTACGCCAGATCTCGGGGCGGGCGGGACGTTACGGATTAAGCGAAAAAGGGTACGTCGGGGCACTCACCCCCGATGTCCTTAAAACAATTTCTACCCTTTTTACCAAAAACATCGAACCGATCGCGTTGCCGTTCAACGTTATGGCCAATTTCGATCATATCATGCTCGTCTCCAATATTTTGGAAGAGAGATCCCTCTCTAATATCGTTGACTTTTTCGTCCAAAATATGAAATTCGAAGGCCCTTTCCGCGCCGCAAATCTCGAATCCATGCAGGAGGCCTCCGCTATCGTCGACCGTTATGATCTCGATATGCGAACCAAATATACCCTTGCCACAGCCCCTTTATCTACCTCATCCCCGCTTGTAATGGTCGCTTATGAGCGCTATGTCAGAGCATTGGAGCAGAAAAAACCGATTGCCTACATCCCGCCGCAGCGTTTAGGAAACCATGCGTTGTCGATGGAGGAGCTTCAGGAAGCGGAAGATCGTATTAAAGAGATCAGTTTGTATCTGTGGCTCTCGTATCGGATGGGGGAATATTTCGTCGATGCGGAAAAAGCACGCGCTTTTCGGGGGGAGCTCAACCATTTTATCGAAAATTCTCTCCAACAAAGCCATTTTGTTCCGCGTTGCAAAACCTGCGGAAAACCTTTGGCTCCGCAGAGCGAATTTGCGATTTGTGAGAGCTGTTTCCGGCACCTTAGAACACCGCAAGCGCGCCCTGATCGCGGAGAAAAACGGTATCCCTCAAAGCGCCGTTAAAATATCGTCGTGCTGCTGCATCTTGACAAAAGAGTCAACCAGCTCCATATCAAGATGGTGCTGCATCGTTTTTTTCATCAACAGCAAGGTATCGTATGAACTCATCCGTTCTTTATACGAACGTTCCGTTGAAAGGGCATCAAAAACATCGCATACGGCAATTATTCGGGCAAACAATGTTATATTTTTTCCCATAAGCCCATCGGGATAGCCGCTCCCGTCAAGCTTTTCATGGTGATGGCGAATCCCGTCTAGAATAAGATTATCGTGAATGCCTATCTTCAAGGCAATCGAATGTCCATAGAGCGGATGGTGCTTCATCTCCGCAAACTCACTCTCGGTCAAACGCCCTTTTTTATTTGTTATTTTCGGATCGACCCTGCTTTTGCCCAAATCATGGAGCAACGCCGACATCCCAAGTTCCTGAAGGGTAACGGCGTTAAGTTCCAAATACGACCCAAGACTCAGCGAATAGATACAGACATTGATCGAGTGGGTATGGGTATAATAGTCGTACGCGGTAATTTTAATCATCGACTCGATTGCATGGCTATCACTGAAAATCGTATTGACGAACGTATTGACCACTTTTTTTGTTTTGGGAATATTTTCGAGCTCTTCGGGATTTTCAAACATCTCATCCAGAATAACGGAGGCTTGACGATAGATTACAGCCGCTTTTTTGATCACCGGTATATGTTCGTTCCGAGCGACCGCCTGAGCGATTTTATCCACAAACAGGTTATACAGATCAAGATCCGATTGACGTATATAGATAGCGTGCTGATGATCAATTTCCTCTTTGACATCGGCATCGACAGGGGTATGTTTTGACCAGAACAATGTTTTTTCAGAGAACTTTCCCGCTACCGTAAAAAGGTCAAACTCCAACGTATCACCGACATCAATAAGCCATTTTTCAATCTCTATATACATTGTGTTTTCTCTCTCATCATGCCGACGAATAATGCGTACTTTTTTTACATCCATCGTTATCTAACGCAACAAGTCCGAATAATCGTATTCGGAAGGGTTCAAAAAAATCTTTCCCTCACGAACATCAAGACGCCCGTCATTTTCGACTAACGCTTCAAATCTGTTTTTAATTTTTTTCTTCTCTTTGTCGTTATAGCGTTTGAGTTTCAAAAAAGATTTAAGAGAAACCCATTCCCCGATCTCGCTCTCCACCACATCGGCATTAATAGCGTCGACCGCTCTAGCCTCTTCCATAACGTCATCGACGGAAGCATGTGAAAGAAACTTTGTTGCTACCACATGCAAAACACTTCGTAATTGCGCATCCCGTTCTTTGTAAATTTGCTCCACTTTGACCCGCTCATCGATCAACATCTGCTCGCGCTGATCCCGCAAACGGTTTGTCTCTTTTTCAAGGACGTCCACTTTTTCACGAAGCCGTTCATTCTCTTGTTCAATGTATTGAGTATAACGTGTATCGCTTGCGATATTCGTTTGAACACTGCTCTTTACCGACTCGACGGCAACATATTTTACTCCGTTTTCCACGATGCAATCCAAACTTCCGCGGCGGATACGGTTATGAATCGCTTCCTTGGAAACATTGAAATACTCCGCCGCATCGGCAATTGTCATTTTTTTCATGGTCTTCCTTGGTTGTGTAGCATTTTAATAAACGCATTCACGATATCCATATCCAAATGGCCCGCCATCTGCTGTTTCATCAACAAAAGCGACTCAAATGAACTCATAGGATCTTTGTATGAGCGTTTCGTGGAAAGAGCGTCAAATACATCGCATACACCGATAATTCGGGCGAAATAGCTAATTTGATCCCCTTTAAGATTATCGGGATATCCTCTCCCCTCAATCTTTTCGTGATGATGGCGGATACCGCTCAAAATACGCTCATCATTGATACCCAATTTCAGGGCAATCTCATGTCCGTAAGCAGGATGATTCTTCATTTGAGTAAACTCTTCATCCGTCAGTTTACCGTTTTTGTTGATGATCTCGTAATCAATCTTGCTTTTTCCAAGATCGTGCAAGATTGCCGACATTCCCAAGATTTCAAGATCATTTCCCGAAATTCCCAAAAATGCCCCTAAACTTAACGTATAAATGCTCACATTGACAGAGTGGGTGTGGGTATAATAATCGTGCGCCGTGATTTTCATCAACGATTCTACCGCGCAGTGATCATTCAAAATAATTTCGATGGAGCTGTTAACTACATCTTTTGCATTTTTAACATTTTCAAGCGATTCAGGATTTTTAAACATTGCACTGACGGTTTCTGCCGCTTTCTCGTAAATAAGCTGCGCTTTTTGATCCGTTGGAATATCCCTGTTTTGGGCAATGCTTTGAAGGTGACGGCCAACATAGGCGCGATAAAGCGCTTCATCCTCTTCACTGACATAAAGTCCTTCAATTTCACGAAGCTTTACTTTGGCATTGCCATCAACCGCCGTGTCACTTTGCAAAAAGAGGCTCATGGCGCTTTTTGTATCATTCGGCAAAAAAAGATTAAAATCGATTTGTGACCCTTCGGTAATAAGTCGTTTATCGATCCGTTTGTACTTTTTCTGCTTCATTTCGAACTCTTATCGAAAATTATCAAAAACAAGCGGGGCTTCCCACTCCATACTTTTGATATGCGCCATAATTTTTTGGAGTTCATCAATCTGTTTGGATTTGATACGGATATGTTCCCCTTCGATAGCTACCGAAGCTTTTGTTTTCAGGTTTTTGATCTCAGCCTGAATTTTTTTAGCCTCTTTCGCATCGATAGTATCGACAATTTTATACGTTGCTTTTCGGGTTCCTCCGCTTGCATCCTCGGTTTTTAGTTCATTGAGCGCTTTGGAAGAGAGTCCCCGTTTAATGAGTTTACCGACAACAACATCTTTAAGTGCATCCAGCTTGTTATCGCTGGAGGCAAGGAGAATCAGCTGTTTCTCTTTTTCACGATAGTTGATCTCATAGGTGACTCCTTTGAAATCATAACGCCCTATAACCTCTTTTTCGGCTTGAGCGATCGCGTCTTTAAATGCTTGCAGATCAATTTTTGCGGAGATATCGAGAGAGTGTTCAGATGCCATACTACTGTCCTATATTTAATAACAGTTAGTATAACACAACCAAACCCTCAATGTTTTAAAAACTCACCCCGCCAAAATCCAAACCGCCGCCAAACGCTATCGCCCCATTCGGATCTTGATACCCCATCATAGCGCTTTTCATCCGAAGCATCTCAATGTCCTGCTTGGGTGCAATGCCCGAAGGGCAGACCGGAACGCATTCGCCGCAAAGGGTACAATCCCAAATTCCGTTAATTTGAATCGCTGCGATTTTGGCATCGCTGTTTTCTTCACGCGGGTCATTTACATAACGCCATACGCGGGTTAACGCAAAAGGGCCGATAAAATCGGGATTTACCGTATAGACCGGGCAGGCGCTAAAGCAGGATGTGCACAAAATACAATCGCTTTGTCTCTCAATACGTCCCATTTCTTCGGCACTTACCGTATCCTCTTTTGCCTTCTCTCTCCACGTCAACCCTGCACGGTCAAATCGTTCGATAGAAGAACTGTCAACGACTAAATCACGAATTACACGGCTATTTCGGAGCGGTTCAACCGTATCTCCCTCACTGGGTTTATACTCACACATCAGCTGTTCACGTCCGTTCACCCGTACGGCACAGCTCCCGCATACACCGCTTCGACAACCATGAGCATACGTTAATGTTGAGTCTATTTTGGTTTTGATATGATTTAGAACCGTAAGGAGTGTCACGTTTTCTAACTCGACGTTATACGTTTGCACCTCTTCGCTGTGGGAGCGTTTAATTTTAATCTCCATCAGTCACACCACTCTCTTTCATTCTCTTCTTCATCATCTTCAAAATCATCATCAATAGTTTCATTCATTGTATAAAATCTGCACATAACACACCATCCTCTTTCCATGTAATTGTATGAGCTCCAAACATTCGGTCGTTTCGCTCAGGAGCGTCGCTTCGATAATGCGCCCCTCGGCTCTCGACACGGCTGATTGCACTTACGACAATGATTTCTGCCAACTCGATTTTGTTTCCGAATTCAATAAACTCAACCAAATTGGTATTGCAGATTTTAGATTTATCGCGCGGCCCCATAAACGACAATTCCTTCTGCATCTGACGAATCGCCCCAAGCACCGCTTTAAGCCCCATATCATCACGCACCAACCCTACATTGTTATAAAAGATGTTTGCGAGCATCTCCTGTTTTTGGTAAAAATCGATCTGGTTGGTGAAATACATTACCCCGCGGACAAAATTGGTATCTTTTATCGACTGCGTATTGTCCAAAACAGGAACAGGGTATTTATTTCCGTACTCTGCTGCATTTTTACCGCACTCACGTCCGTAAACGATGAGTTCTAAGAGTGAATTTCCCCCCAAACGGTTTGCTCCGTGAGTTTTATGATTGGCACACTCCCCGACAGCAAACAAACCGCTAACACTGCTCATGCACTGCTCATTTACCTCGATCCCCCCCATGCTGTAATGGGCGGAAGGTTTGATCGGAATCAATTCATGCACCGGATCGATCCCTTCATAGAGCTTTGCGAGCTTTCGCTCTTGAGGAAGTTCATGATCGATAAATTTCTCCCCGAGATGGCGGATATCGAGATACACGGCACCGCTCTTGCTCATCTCCTCATGAATAGCACGTGCAACGACATCACGAGGCGCCAACTCATCGGTAAAACGTTCTCGATTGCCATTGAGTAAATATCCTCCGGCACCCCGTGCACTCTCGCTAATCAGAATCGAGGAGCTTTTTAACGCCGTAGGATGAAACTGGATAAATTCCATATCCGCAAGTTTTACCCCTGCACGTACGGCTGCCGCCAATCCGTCCCCCGTCGCTTGAACAGAATTGGTCGAGTGTTTCCCATAAAGGGCGCCGTATCCGCCTGTAGCGAGAATCACTGAATCGGCACGGATCTCTTCGACCTCACCGCTCTCAATATGCAAAAATGTTGCCCCTAACACCCGGTTAGTCTCTTGATTTACAATAAGATTCAGCAAAAAACGATCGTTCCTAAATTCAACCCCCGCTTTGAGACATTGATCAAATAGCGTATGAAGAAGTTTTAGCCCCGTATAATCCTGTGCATAGCAAGCTCGCGGAGCCGAAGCACCGCCGAGCCTCCGTCGGGCGATCTCTCCGCGCTCATTACGACTGAACGGCAAGCCGATAGTATTGCACCAACGAACCGCTTCGGGAGCCTTTTCACACATTTGGGTAATTCGTGCTTCATCGCCTAATCCTGCGGATGAGCGGAGGGTATCGGCGATATGACTTTCAATAGAGTCATCAGAAGCTAAAACCGCATTCATCCCCCCCTGTGCCATCGAAGTTTGAGATCGAGTGGGCAGGGTTTTGGAAGCGACAATCACTTCGGCACCGCTTTCTTTAGCCGAAAGTGCGCTCACCAAACCTGCACCGCCACTGCCGATAATCAATACTTTTGCCATAATATAGACTCCTTATTGTTGCGATTGTACCTCATCGGGTGTTAGCGGTGACTCAAAAATCAATACTAATTTTTTCGCTACAATACCTATCAAAAAAAGACTATGCAAACTTTATTCTCTATTATGGGTATCTACCTCTTTATCGCTGTCGGTTTCGGTGCCAAATGGTCGTTTAAAGAAAAGATTGATGACCGCACGATTACCCTGCTTAGTGTCTACTTTTTACAGATATTTCTCACCTTTTGGGGACTTCTCAAACGTCCCATCGATACGGAACTTCTCTTTGCCCCTTCTTTATATCTGGGTATCTCTCTTATAGCCCTATTACTGATGATCCCCCTTGCCAGAATACTTTTTCATAACCCAAAAGAGTGCTCCATCGCCACCGTAGCCGCCCTTATCGGAAATACCGGAAATCTCGGAATTCCATTGGGTATCGCCCTTTTTGGAGAGATGAGCGTCCCCTATCTCACCCTCATCAATCTCGTCAATGTCTTCGTCGTTTATACGATCGGAGTTTTCTACTATTCGCGCGGCGAGTTCAGCGTACGCGGTTCATTAATGAATATCCTCAAACTTCCCGTCCTTTGGGCGGCGATGGTTGCAATCGCATTGAACCTCATCGGATATGTTCCGAGTCCCGCCGTCGATAAAACATTGATGATGGGTGCGTACGCGTCCATGACTATGCAACTCGTATTGTTCGGCATCTATCTATATGGGATAAAACTCGGTGAAATCAATCTTCGCCTCACAGCTTGGGTCAACGGAACAAAATTTATCCTGATACCTCTCATTGCGTTTGTCGTGTTAGGGATGGTGGAAATGGATAGCACCGTGAAAGGGATTTTATTTTTAGAGCTGATCGTTCCGCTAGCCGTGGCTAACGTCAATTTGGCATCGCTCTATAACTGCTTGCCCCGAACCGTGACAGTGGAGGTATTTACGACATCGGTCGTATTTTTGGGAATCGCCCTGATATTACCGACATTATTGCATTTTCTCTAACGTATCTATCGAGCAATATTTTTATCTTTTTTATTCGTATACATGGATTGATCCGCACTTCGGAACAACTCGGTAAACGTATGTGCCGTATCTTCGCTGTAGGCTATGCCGTAACTGCATTCAATCATAATTATTCCCCGTTCAAAGACCAAAGGCATACTGAGCAGTTCTGCTTCGATTTGTTTGGCTATGGATTGTGCATCTTCCACAGACGTATGAGGCAAAAGCGCCATAAATTCATCTCCCCCAATACGGAAAAGATAATCCCGTCCTTTAAGATTTTGGCGAACGACCGATACAAAACGTTTGAGTACCTCATCTCCGATATCATGGCCGTAAATATCGTTGATCGGTTTGAATTTATCCAAATCAAACAAAATAATTGAGGCCGAAAGACGGCTTTGGGCATACTGCGACAGCACCTGATTAAGCTTAAGTCTGTTATGCGCTCCGGTTAATTCATCTACCTCTGCCGAAATCCGAATAGAATCAAACGAATCCGCCAATTCTCCTCTAATTTTGTTAAAAACATTTTTTAAATGATCCAATTCGGCGATTGATGTGTTAACAACTACTTCGTTACGCAAATTATTTTTTAACATCATCGAATCGACCTGAGATACAAAATCATCCAGCGGATTGATAAACTCTTTTTTAAGCATAAGGTAGAGGACAAAAGAGATGGAAAAGAGTGTAACGATAAAAATAGCCACAATGATTTTGAACACATAGGTACTGCTTACCCAAAATTCCCCCATCGGAAAAACCAGTTCAAGCATTCCCGCACTTTCTCCCACCTGAGCATTGGTGTGGCACTTCAAGCACGTTTGTTCAAACTTGATCGTGTAGTGATAATGGATCATACCGTTTTCAAACAACTCCATCTCATCTTGATCGATCATTTCAAAAGGAGACTGCCCCTCACGTTTTCCGAACAAGGCATCCACCAAAGGTCCGCGATAGAGTTTGACGTGAAGATTCTTTTGTCCCTCATTAATCCGCTGGGTCATGGTATCAATTTCATGTTTTCCCCATCCGTTTTGCATGGCAGTGTAAAACATCGTAAAAATCATCCGACCAGTCTGTTTGGTTTGATCTTTGACCGGATTTTGATTGCTTTGACTTACCAATATCCAATACAATGCAAAAATTGTAATTCCAAACACCGCCGATAAGGCAACAACCTGTTTTACAAAAGAACCGAACCGCTTGATATCACTTGCTTTTTTCAATCTACCTCTTTTATCCATATATCTATTATAGTATTAGCACCCAATCGTTAAAAGATTCCTAAAAGCAATGAGAATGGAAGAGATTTCGCAGTATTTGGAACTAAATACTGCGAATATTATCAATGGTTGATGCGATTAGGCGCTCACGCGCTTCACATGATGTCCATGCGATATGGGGAGTTATGTAGAGACGTTCGGGGTGTTTGATAGCCAGCAGAGGGTGCGGTGTTTTCATCGGTTCTTTGGAGAGAACATCGAGTCCGACAAAAATCGGTTTAACGTCGATGATAACCGAAAGGGCATCTTCATCGACAATTCCTCCCCGTCCGAGATTGAGCAAAACGGCACCGTCTTTCATCTGCAACAGTTCGGAGTGAGAGATCAGATTCTCGGTAGATGCGTTAAGCGGTGCATGAATAGAGATAACATCGCTGTTTTCGATCAAACGGCTGAGGGTCGTTTTCTCAAACTCTCCGTTTTCGTTTTTACCCGACGTCGAGTAGTAACAGATGTTAGCACCAAATACCCGTGCCACACTTGCTACACTTCGGCCGATTTCACCCAATCCGATAATTCCCCATGTTTTACCGTGCAATTCATTGAAAGAAGGACCGATATGGGCGAATACTGCCTCTCTTTGCCACTCTCCATTTTTGACATACTCGTCGTAATAACGCGAATGCCCCATCAAATAAAATAACATCGAGAAGGTATGCTGTACTACCGCATCGGTCGAGTAACCCGCCACATTTTTGACGGCAATACCCCGACGTAGCGCTGCAGCGTGATCGATGTTGTTTATCCCCGTCGCCGCAACGCAAATCAGTTTAAGGGCAGGTGCGGCTTCCATCACAGCGTCGTTGATAACCACTTTGTTAGTAACAATTACTTCGGCATCGCGAACACGTTCCGGCGTCTCATCTGCAGACGTTGTCAAATAGGCTGTAACCTCACCGAATGCATCAAATCCCGCTAATGACGTATCCCCGTAAGTTAGTGTATCAAGGAGGACTATCTTCATGCGTCCTTGATCCCTTTAATCAATTTCTTCGCTTTTTTAAGTGCTTTATTCACTTTGTCAAACACTAAAACAACCGCCATCCGTCGCCCCACATGGGCTTCAGGTTTACCGAACACACGGACAAAACTGTTATCATCGAAGAGTTCATCGGCCACATCGATCATCGGTTCATGGGATTCAACTGTCGATTTAAACGCCGCACTTGCCCCATCACCATAGAAGGTAAAACCAAGAGGTAGCCCTAATACTGCACGGACATGGAGGGCGAATTCACTCTGACTTTGGGTAATCAATGTAACCATCCCGGTATCGTGCGGTCTTGGACTCACTTCGCTAAAATAGACATCGTCCCCCGCCACGAACAGTTCAACGCCGAATAACCCTTTACCGCCCAGTCCGTCGGTAATCGCTTTGGCGATCTTTTGAGAACGTTTGAGCGCTTTTTTGGACATTTGCATCGGCTGCCAGCTGTAAATGTAATCACCCTCTTTTTGAATGTGACCGATCGGCTCGCAGAAGACTGTTTCGACACCATTGCGAGCTGTTAATAATGTGATTTCGTAATCAAAACGGATAAATTCCTCAACGATCAGCTCACTCGCATCCCCGCGCGCCTCTTTGGCAATCTCCCATGAGTTTTCCAAATCAAACGGGGTATGGGCGATACTTTGTCCGTGACCCGATGAACTCATCACCGGCTTGATAACACACGGGAATCCAACCTCATCTGCTGCTGTACACATATCTTCATAGGTACTCACAAAATGATAACGGCTTGTTTTCAGTCCTAACTCCTCCGCGGCAAAACGGCGAATATTCTTACGGTTCATCGTTTTATTGACGGCTTCGGCATTGGGGATAACGCAAAACCCTTCGGCCTCTGCGGCAAAAAGAGCATCAATGCTAATCGCTTCGATTTCAGGGAGAATGAAATCCGGCTTCTCTTTACGGATCAGTTTCAATACCGCTTCTTCATCTTGCATATTGATCACATGCGATCGGTTTGCAACGAGATGTGCCGGAGCATTTTTATAACGGTCTACCGCGATTACCTCAATCCCGAGACGCTGTGCTTCGATTGCCACTTCTTTACCGAGTTCACCGGAACCCAACAGCATGATTTTTTTAGAATTATTTTTAAGTGGTGCGCTAAAGAGCATGAAAAAAGCCTTGTGCAGAAATGTTTACACTAAGTTTATCATAGGGTTAGTAAAGTTTTTGTTACAGAGAAGAAGATTGCAGGGAGAAGAGGGTGTAACCCAAGCGCCGAAGCGCGAGGAACTACAGGCGAGATTCGTAACGTCGCATCATATACAAACGTTTTAACATCTTTTTGCGAGCGCTGATTTTGAACTGTTTACGTTTTTCAGTCTCTGTAACATGGTTACGGCGAGCACGAGCTTCAGTAACAATCAGATTACGATCTGTTTGTTTCTTGAAACGACGGTATGCAGCATCAAAGTTATCATCTTGGCGTAAGATAATTCCAGGCATTCACATCACCTACTTTCTATTTAAAATTTTGAATGGGAATTCTACCATAGTTTTCAACCGAATAAGCTTTTTATCTGAATAAAGTTATTATTTTATCACTAAAGCCGTATGGAGTTTTGAATGAATCCCCGAAAAAAATTGATGTGGCTGATTTTTATCGGCATGATGATCCCCCCTGTCGTATGGATTTTATTATTGGCATTTTCGCATCTCTTTACGATAGATGAGTTGATTTCAATCCTGTTTTCTCTCCCTATGGCACTGTATATGGCCGTTGCGACATCCGCAATGATTTTTGGGTTCAACCATGCTCTCCTAAAAATCGAAACGCTTATGAAAAGTACAAACCATAATGAGGAAACGGCCGCTATTATTTCCAAGCTCCCCTATTGGTTTTTAGTCGGTCAGCTTCTTTATACGTCGATAGGGCCCGCGGTAGTGCTCTCAGGAAAATCGTTTATCACTATGGAGCGATTTTTTCTCGCGGAAGCGGCCGTCCTGCCGCTGTTATTGCTCTTTATTATTCCTGTTTTTATTTTGTTTGTTATTCGGCTCGAAGAGTGGGTTAGCAGTGTTCCTCTAAGTGAGCGTCACCCCTTTATCACTTTCGGAAAAAAAATGGTTCTTGCTATATTTACAACCATTTTAGGCAATATCGTCTTACTCGTCTTGCTAAATGCCATTTTACTTTTTTCCATACCGAGTCTCGACTTATCAACGCTCTTGAGTAAAAATATTATTGTTGCCGTGATAGGAATAGCCATCTCGGCACTTAATATTACCCTTCTGGTAGCGCAAGTAACTCGTCCACTCAGAAGCCTGACCCATAATCTCAAAACCGACTTATTCGACCTGACAAAATCGTTTCGGGGATTTACCCGCGACGAAACGGGAAGTATGATGAACTGCTTAAACCGTTTTGTGGCCGAAACGGAGCACTCAATCTCCCATGCCAAAGAAATAGCGGCCGCCAATCTGAATTCCGCGCAAACGCTTGATACGATCAACACCCATATAAAAAGCCGTGTTCATGAAAGCAATACCATCACCCGCACTACGTCAGAACAGGCCCATTCAATTCAAACCATTGTGAATGAGGGGGCAGAAAATTTCACCGTAACTCTTGAAAATATGAATCATGCCGTGGGTCTGCTCCATCACGGACGGCAGGAACTCTCTACACTTTTGGATACGATTTCACACAGTACTGAACTTGAAACGGAACTGGGAAATAAGCTTGAGCAACTCAACTCCGAAGCCTCTCAAGTGCAAAAAATTCTTTCCGTCATCGGTGATATTGCCGATCAAACCAACCTGCTCGCCCTGAATGCCGCCATCGAAGCGGCACGTGCAGGAGAACACGGAAGAGGATTTGCCGTTGTATCCGATGAAGTTCGAAAACTTGCCGAACGGACTCAAAAAAGTCTGACAGAAATCAATGCTACCATCAATGTTATCGTCCAAAGTATTGCCGATGCAACGGAACAAATGCACCTAAATACCAAAGCCATGCAAAATGTGACTATGATCTCACAGCGGGTTGATAAAGACATCAATGAAACGGTCGGTGCAATGGAACAAACCAATACTATGACAAAACAAAGTGTCACCAATTCTCAAACTATTGTAAACCACATCGATTCCATGTTGGTTCAAATGGAAAAACTCGGCTCGATCTCATCGGCCAATGATGCCTCTATGCAGGAGCTCTCTGCTATTGTACAAACAATCGCATCTTCCGCCGATGCACTCAATACCCAACTGGGACAATTTAAGACACATTAATAAAGCCCCGTTTCGCTAAAATAACTTTATGATTACCCAAGACTCCATCGAGGCTCTCAAGGCCCGACTTGACATTGTTGATGTAGTCGGCACCTATGTCGAGCTGAAACGGGCGGGAAGCAGCTTCAAAGCTCCCTGCCCGTTTCACGATGAAAAATCTCCTAGCTTTGTTGTTAATCCCTCACGGCAAAAGTACCATTGTTTCGGATGCGGTGCGGGGGGAGACTCCATCAATTTCGTAATGGAGTACGAAAAACTCAGCTATCCCGAAGCCATCGAAAAACTTGCCGCTTCGGTCAACTTTACCCTCCATTACACCGATAACGCACCGCAAAAAAAACGCTCTAATCTCCTTGAAGCCATTAATGAGTGGTATCAAAAACTTTTAGAACAAAACAAAACGGCGCAGAGTTATCTCCACGAACGGGGGATTTACGCCTCCAGTATCGAGCGGTTCGGAATCGGTTATGCCCCGACATCACCCGAAACGCTCCGCTTTTTAGAACAGCGCAAACTCTCTACCGTTGAAGCGATTGAACAAGGTGCCATCGGACGCGGGGAGGAGGGACGCCTCTTTGCCCGCTTTATCGAGCGGATCACGTTTCCGATCCACTCTACCAGCGGAGCCATCGTCGGATTCGGCGGACGGACAATCACGGGACATCAGGCAAAATATGTCAACTCGTCTCAAAGTGCCATATTCAATAAATCACGCCTCCTATACGCCTATCATCTTGCACGGGAAGCTATTTTTCGACGTCGGGAGATCATCGTTACCGAAGGGTATTTGGATGTCGTTATGCTCCATCAGGCAGGATTTACCCATGCTGTCGCAACGTTGGGAACCGCACTGACGGCCGAACATTTACCCCTCTTACGCAAAGGTGAACCCAAAGTATTTGTCGCGTATGACGGAGACAAGGCGGGACGTGCCGCTGCATTCAAAGCGGCAAAACTTCTCAGCACCTCAGGGTTTGACGGAGGGGTCATATTATTTGAGGGGGGATTAGATCCCGCCGATATGATCAAAAGCGGGCAAATAGAACAGCTTAA
>NZ_JAHFAQ010000034.1 GCF_023250475.1 Sulfuricurvum sp.
GCAAATTTACCGAATGCCGTTTCGAAAACTGTAATCTGAGCTTGATGAAACTCACCAGTACCAAAATGAGCGATGTCGAGTTTGTCTCGTGCAAGATGATCGGGATCGATTGGACGATGGCGGATTGGAAGAGTCTCCTCAATGCCGATCCGCTCCGATTTACGGAGTGTATCCTAAACGACAGCAATTTTTTCGGCTTGAACTTAGAGGGGCTGATCATGAAAGAGTGCCGAGCCAAAGAGGTTGATTTTCGCAACGGGAGTTTTCAAAAAGCCGATTTTAGCGGGAGCGATTTCAAGGGGGCGCTGTTTGGCAATACTCACCTCGAAGATGCCAATTTTACCGATACGAGTAACACGATGATAGATGTGCGCTCCAATTTTCTGAAGGGGGCGATATTTAACCGGTATGAGGCGCTTTTTCTCCTCGAAACGATGGGAATTGTATTGGTCGACTGAGTTTTATCAGGTATTTTTTATGATTTGCAATTGCCCATCATCTGTTTTATGTCGGTTTTCGGAGGCAAACCGAACATACGGGCATATTCGCGGCTAAATTGGGAGGGACTTTCGTATCCGACATCAAACGCCACTTGTGAAGCTTCGATATCTTGGGACATCAATCTCCGTCTCGCTTCATTCAGACGCAGCGTTTTTTGAAACTGCAGCGGACTCATCCTCGTGATTTTTTTAAAGTTATGATAGAGCGACGATTCGCTCATGGAAACCGATTTGGCAAGATCGGATATGTCGAGCTTTTCTGCAAAGTCGTCTTTGATTTTCGTAATGACTTTGACGATACGTTGGGTTGCACTCCCCTCCATAACATAGCGTCGGAAAAAGTCTCCCCCCTCGTCACTCATGATGAGGTAGAGTATTTCTTTGATGATCAGCGGGGAGAGAACCGGAATGTTTTTTGGGGTATCCAAAAGGCGTACAAGTCTGAGGATCGGTTCAAGCAAATCTTTGTTCATATCTCCGAAATGGAGCCCGTGATCGGATGACGGATTCGATTTGAGTGGAGCGGTTTCAATCTCTTTTAATACATCGAAAATCTCTTCCATTGTAAAGGTTATCTTTAAAGAGAGATACGGCTTGTTCGGGGATGCCTCTGCGATTCTCACCCGTGCGGGCATATGAAGGGATGAGAGGAGATAGGTATAGGGATCGTATAAATACATCTCATCCCCGAGCCCTACCGCTTTGGCTCCTTGTACGATAATGCAGAGTGAGGGCTCATATATCGTTGTCAAAAATTCTGTTGTTTCTGCCACATTATAAAAACAGAGCGAGGCAATAGCTGTCTCTAAAAGCCCCTCATTCACGTATTTGGCTTGTATACGCTCAATAAGTTCTTGACGGTATTGATCAAAAATCTTTGCATCCATATTTTCCCCTTGTAGAAAAGGCATTATATATGATTTGCAGAAATAGGCAATAAATATCAATGATTGTTCTAGTGCGATAGATGAGTACGTTCTATAATTGTCCTATAAATATTTTAGAAATACGAGTAGGAGAAAATAATGATGAATGTTCTTGGATATGCCGCCCTCTCCCCCACTGCCGATTTGACTTTGTATACGTTTGATCGACGCGAACCGCGCGCGGATGATGTTGTTGTCGAGATTTTGTACTGCGGAGTGTGTCACTCCGATTTGCATATGGCTCATAATGATTGGGGTTGGAGCTTTTATCCGTTGGTTCCCGGTCATGAAATTATCGGCCGTGTTCTAAGCGTCGGTTCTGCCGTCACCCGTTTTAAAGCGGGGGATAATGTCGGTATCGGCTGTATGGTCGATTCGTGCCAGCACTGCAAACCGTGCGAACAAGGGTTGGAGCAGTATTGCGAAAACGGCCACACCTTGACGTACGGCTCGTACGACCGACATGATCAAATGCCAACGTATGGCGGGTATTCCGAAAAAATCGTCGCTTCTGAAAAATTTGTACTGAAAATACCTCAGGGACTGGATTTGGCAGGAGCCGCACCGTTACTGTGTGCAGGTATTACAACCTACTCGCCTCTTCGTCACTGGAAAGTCACCAAAGGGAGCAAAGTGGCGGTTATCGGACTTGGCGGATTAGGGCATATGGCGTTAAAACTGGCAAAAGCGATGGGGGCAGAGGTGACACTGTTCACCCGTTCACCCGGCAAGGAAGCGGATGCCCGTCGTCTTGGAGCTGATGCGATCGTCCTTTCGACAGACGAAGAACAAATGGCATCGGCTAAGGGGCACTATGAACTTATCATCGACACCGTTCCCGATGTTCATGATGTCAACCCCTACCTCAATACGCTCTCGTTAGACGGAACGCTTGTTCTGGTAGGGTATGTCGGCGGATTGGAGCCGATCCTCAGTACGGTTCCTTTGATTCTCGGGCGCAAATCGGTTGCAGGCTCGGTCATCGGAGGGATAGCCGAAACGCAGGAGATGCTTGATTTTTGCGGAGAGCATAACATCACCTCCGACATCGAGATGATCAATATTCAAGATATCAACGGAGCGTACGAGCGAATGGTTAAAAGCGATGTAAAGTACCGCTTCGTGATTGATATCGCGTCGCTTAAAGCGTAATTGATGACATTTGCCATGATGAAACTAGAGAGTTTCTAATCATGGCATCCAGAAAGATTTAAAGGGGAGTTTTAACAAAAAAGCTTTTCTTGATACCTCGTACATTTGATTGCTGTTCCGTATGCAGTACATTAGTTCTAAATTTAAACAACAAATTACCTTTTTAAATTAAATTTTAGCATTTAAATATTCGTTTAAGTTATCCAGACGTACAATACTGAATGATTGTTCATTAAATATTAGGAGGGGATTATGTCCGATAGAGTAGAAGCGGTTAAAAAGCTGTTCACTTCGAAAAGTTCGCGTGTCGAAACGAACAAGGGTGATACGTATTATCAAGACCTGTTCGAAAAATGTGAGGCGCGTTTGAACGAAATGCGTTCTCATACACCTGCGAATAAGCTCGATTTTACCGATCTTTTAGAAGAGAACGGAATTGATCGACGTGAGTTTATGAAATGGGCGAGTGCAACAACAGCAATGCTGATGCTTCCTCCTATGTTCACACCGCTTGTTGCGGATGCTGCGGTGATGATGAATCGCGCTCCCGTTATTTGGTTGGAACTTCAAGACTGTGCGGGTAACTCCGAAGCGCTTTTGCGTGCGGACGGACCAAAAATTGATGAGATCGTTCTCGATATCATCTCATTGGAATACCATGAGACATTGCAAGCGGCTTCGGGCTTTCAGGCTGAAAAACAGCTTGATGAAGCGATGGAGCATTTCAAAGGGAAATATCTTCTTTTCGTAGAGGGTGCTATCCCTATGGGTATGAATGGTCAATACGGTACTATCGGTGCTGCCGGTGAAACTTTCCATGATCATCTCGTACGCTGTGCCGAAAATGCTGCGGCAGTTATTGCGGTCGGAAGCTGTGCAACATTCGGCGGTATTCCTGCTGCTTCTCCAAATCCTACGGGTGCCGTCGGTGTTATGGATGTCGTTAAAAACAAACCGTTGATCAATATTCCCGCTTGTCCTGCCAATCCGGCAAACATGGTGGGTGTAATCTTGCATTACGTCTTGACGGGACAAGTTCCTGAACTTGATTCGCTTCTACGTCCTAAATTTGCATTCGGTTACCGTATCCATGACAACTGTGAACGTCGTGCACACTTCGATGCGGGTGAATATGTAGAAGAGTGGGGTGATAAAGGGGCTCAAAATAATTTCTGTCTCTATAAAATGGGCTGTAAAGGGCCGATGACGTTTAACAACTGTTCTATTGTCCGTTATAACGAAGCGGTTAACTGGCCGATTGGTGTAGGTCGCGGTTGTATCGGTTGTTCGGAACCGGATTTCTGGGATAAATACGCGTATGAGCGTCCGATGGCCGATGCGAAAATCAAAGCACCGACAGGTGGAGTTGAAAAAACCGTTGATGAATTCGGTTTGGGCATGTTGACTGCCGTCGGTATCGGTATCGGTATCCATGCAGCAGCAAGTGCCATAGCAGGTAAACGAGAAAAATCAGGAGAGAGCCATGAGTAAACATATTGTAGTTGACCCTATTACACGTATTGAAGGACATTTGCGAATTGAAGCCGTCATTGACGATAACAATACCATCGTTGATGCATACAGCGCTTCGACAATGTTCCGTGGGATTGAAACAATTTTGCAAGGGCGTGATCCACGCGACTGCGGATTGTTGGCAATGCGTATCTGCGGTGTTTGTACCGGAACCCATTATCAACGTTCTATCGAAGCGGTTGAAGATGCGTTTGATATTACCATTCCAAAGAATGCTCGTATCGTACGTAACTTGATTCAGGGTGCATTGTATATGCATGACCACGTAGTCCATTTCTACCACCTTCATGCGCTTGACTTCGTTGATGTTGTTTCAGCACTTTCGGCTGATCCGGCAAAAACAGCCGCAGAAGCACGTAAATGGGCGGGTGTTGCAGGAGAAAATCCATTTATCGACGGAGAGAGTGAATTCAAAGCAATTCAAGACCGCGTCGCTAAATTCGTAAAACAAGGGCGTTTAGGTATTTTCGGAAACGGTTACTGGGGCAATTCTCACTATAAATTGACACCGGAACAAAACCTTATCGGTGTTGCCCACTATTTGCAAGCGTTGGATATTCAACGTGATATGGCAAAAATGCAGGCGATTTTCGGCGGTAAAAATCCACATCCTCAAAGTATTGTTGTCGGTGGGGTAACGTGTGTTCAGGATATTCAAAACCCGGCACGTCTTGCACTCTTTAAGTCGTTGTTGCTTGCCGGACGCAAGTTTGTAAAAGAAGCGTATCTTCCGGATGTCTACATGGCCGGAACAATGTACGCGGGAGAAGCAACCGATTCTAAAGCAACATTTACAGAATTGATGGCGGGTAAAGGTGTAGGCGGAACCGGAGGCGGATTACTAAACTATATGAGTTACGGCGATTTCCGTCTTGATGATACCGGTTTTTATAAATCAGCACTTCTTTTCCCAAGCGGAATCGTTATGGGCGGGGATATCTCCAAAGTTATTCCGTTGGATCAAGAAAAAATTGCTGAAGACGTTACTCACTCATGGTATAAAGGGGATAAACCTCTTCACCCGTATGAAGGGCAAACAATTCCTGAATATACCGGTTTGGACAAACGCGAAGACGGTATCGCATATTTGAAAACCAAAGAGAAATACAGCTGGATCAAATCACCGTTGTACAACGATACACGTGTTGAAGTTGGACCGTTGGCTCGTATGGTTATTGGTGTTGCGGCTAAAGATAAGCGCATTACTAAATATGTTACTGAATTTTTGGAGCGCGGAAAACTTCCTATCGCAGTACTTTTTAGTACTGTCGGACGTACAGCGGCTCGTGCAATCGAGACATCATTGATGACAGATGTAATGGTTGAATGGATAGATGAATTGGAAGCAAATGTTATGTCCGGTGATAATAGAACATGGACTGATTTTAATTTTGATGAAGTCAGCGTGAGCGCAAAAGGTCGTGGTATGGCAGAAGCTCCACGCGGGGCACTCGGACACTGGGTAAGCATCGCGGATGGAAAAGTCGTTAATTATCAAGCGATTGTCCCATCAACATGGAATGCGGCTCCACGTGATCACAAAGGACGTTTGGGTGCTTACGAAGCGAGTTTGATCGGAACCAAAGTTGCCAATCCGGAACAACCGTTGGAGATTATTCGTACCATCCATAGTTTTGACCCTTGTATTGCTTGTGCCGTACACGTTGTCGATACCAAAGGTAAAGAGCTTGCTGTTTACAAAGTAGATACTTCGTGCAGTATCTAAGGAGTTAACATGAATGAAGGGTACAAACAAGTCAAGCGTATGACGCCCGCCATGCGGATCATTCACTGGGTGAATGCTATTTGTATGATCGGTGCCATTGCGACAGGTCTTTATATCGGGCATCCGTATTATCAGACGTTTATGGCTGATGGTGCAGTCGATAAGTATGTTATGGCATGGAACCGTTACGGGCACTTTATTATTGCGATCTTATTCGATGTAACATCGGTTCTGATCGTGTATCTTTATTTTTTCAGCCGTTTTGAAAAACCGTATAAAAAGGTTATTCCGAATGCGAAAAACTGGACTGAATTTAAAGATGTCGTTGTTAATTTAGTGACACTGAACCGTAAAAACGAGTTTAACTCAACACACTCAGACAGTTTCAATACGGTCTATTTTACGATTTTTCATTTGCTCCTGCTTTGGATGCTTTTGACAGGTCTTCAAATGTATGTGTGGGGATTAGGCTCAGGGCTAAGCTCAATCGGATCATGGTGGCCGTGGATACTGCATCTCTCTACCGATTGGACACTTTATGTGACTGGCGGAAGTAAAATGGATGTACGTTTATCGCATCATTATACAATGTGGTTTGTCATCTGCTGGATCGTATTTCATATTTACTATCAGGTATGGAGAACGATTTTCTGGAAAGAGGCGGATATTGCAATCGTTATCGGCGGTTCAAAGTTTGTCAAAGAAGAGAAAGCCAACCGTAAATAGAGCCGAAAGAGCGTTATGCTCTTCGGCTTTTCTATAGTATTTTTATATGTTCCTTACGGGAATAGATAAGAGAACTATAAATTTGTATAGTATGAAGGGTTATTATGGCATTTACGTTGGAGGTGATCACCTCTTTTTCTCAACCTACAATTAAAAATTATTTGATTTCGACGATCCGAACTTTTGGAATAAAAGCAGTTGTCCATCAACACAAAACGAAAATTATTTGTGCTTTTGAGAGTACTCATGAAAAGCTCCAAGAGTGTTTAGAGACGATTGCTTCGACATTACCGGCATCGTGTTTCATGACACAGAGCCAGCATTACGATATGGACGGGGAACCCGAGCTTGTTCCGAACTTCGAAGTAGAGTATCCGATTGCATTGGGATTATGTCCTTCATGTCAGAAAGAGATATTTGATCCCTCATCCAAGCGTTATTATTACCCTTTTACCCAATGTACCCATTGTGGCGGGCAATACGCATTTTTTGAACATTATCCTTTTGAGCGTAAAAATACCGTATTCTCGTATGTGAAACCGTGCCCGAGCTGCGAAAGTGAATCGGTAAGTTTAGGCCGTCGTGAAAAGCAGGTGTTGAATTCGTGTCATGATTGCGGTATCCCTGTGAAACTGATCCATAAAGAGAAAGAACGCTACGCAAATGACGCAGGAAGTTTTCGGACCCTTTTTGAAGTGGCGGCAAAAGCATTAAGAGACGGGAAAACGCTGTTGATGAAAACGACGATGGGATATCGACGATTTTATCTTGCTGAAAAGTTAGAACAAGGCTCGGTATTAATGTTGGTAAATGCGATGAAAATTACCGATTTCTGTTCTTTGATTAATGATGAATTTAATGCATTACTGAGTATTGAACGGCCGATTCTACATGTTGCGCTCAAAGATGAAACCATGCGCTCGATGTTCGGCTCAACGGTTGATATCAAATATCCTGATGAAGGTTTTACTATTCTTCTAGCCAAAGAGTTGACACTTTTGGGGCTTGACACTATTGCGTACGAAGCGTTGGAATATCCCTGCGAAGCCGATTTTATAATGGATTTTGATTTGAATGTCCATTATCAGAATGACATGCATCTTTTTATCAATAAAGATATTCGATTTATTGCTTCAGGTGAGAGAGTCTCTTTCCCGGCACGTCTTCCCTACGGAACCGATACCCTTAGTATTGCACATGGTTTGGTGGGGATCAGAGATGAGAAAGGTGTATTGTTCGACCAAATGGGGCGATTTGAATCAGCTTCAACGCTTAAGGTCAATCAGCTAGAATCTGAAACACCCGCGGTAGAATCGGCTAATTTCCACCCCATTGCGGAAGACGAAGCATCGTTTATGTCGGTAATCGCAGAACATAACAGATTCGGAACGAAAGTGGTCGGCGCCTATTTTCAGGGGGAACCGTCATTTTTATATTATGACGGTAAAAAAGTGATTCGGGTTGTTCCTCCAAAGCATTTCAGCGGAAGCGGAATAATTGAAGCGATGCGCGGCTTGCGAGAAGGATCGGATCGGTTAATCGCCAATGTCGAAAAGAATCATCCTGAATTGCATCAGATTTTGATCCGGATCGAGGAGAATACTACCTCATTGTTTGAAGCGACGGCAATGATTTTGGGTCTGGAAGAGAAGAGTTATCACGGAGTTATGAAAGAGGCGCTAAAGTTTATCGGCAAGGGCGGGCTGCAGATCGATACGAAGGTAGAGGATAACCGATTTAATCATGTCGCCTTTTTATCCAGTATCATAAGCTATCGTCTTGCGGGTGTCGATTCAGTTTATTTGAGCTATTCTATCTTCGAATCGTTCGGAGACTATTTCAGTGAACTTCTCACCGAAATCAAAGGCAAGACAAAAGCAGAGGATATCGTTTTGTGCGGATCCTATTTTGCCGGACAATCCCTTTTTAGCCGGATGCAGCGAAATTTGAAATCTGCGTCGGTGTTAATGAATATGAGTTATCCGATCGGGAAGGAAAATTGCGTTGTCGGTGGAGTCTTCTTATAACACAAGCGTCACTGTTACCGTCAAAGGGCTAGTTCAAGGGGTTGGATTTCGCCCTTTTGTTTATCGTGAAGCTCAGCGCTACGGGGTTGCAGGTTTTGTCCTCAATTCTCCGGAGGGCGTCATTATCGAGGCACATGGAAAGCAGTGTGAGCCGTTTATCCATGCATTGCAAAATAATCTTCCCGAACGTGCCCGTATTGACTCGATAACCATAGAGCCGTGCAAAGAGGGCGAATACAGCGGTTTTGAAATCCGTGAAAGTACTTTGGGGGAAGGGAGTGTTGCCATTCCCCTAGAGAGTGCACTATGTCCAGCATGCGAAGCGGAGATGGATGAACCCTCCAACCGCCGTTTCCGCTATCCGTTTATCAACTGTACCGACTGCGGCCCCCGCTATACGATTATTCAAACCCCTCCGTATGATCGTGTCCGTACGTCAATGAAACATTTTACAATGTGCTCTGAGTGCAAACGTGAATACACCGATCCCTCATCACGCCGCTATCATGCTGAACCCATCAGCTGCCCTCAATGCGGACCGAAATTGATATTTTTGGATAAAAACGGAAATGAAATTTTGGGTGATCCTATTGATCTTGCGGCAGAGATGCTTAAAGCGGGAAAAATTATAGCACTCAAAGGGCTGGGCGGATTCCATCTCATGTGCGATGCAACCTCGGAGCGTGCCGTAGAAGAACTGCGGCTTCGAAAACACCGTAAAGCCAAACCGCTTGCCGTAATGTTCAGATCATTGGAACAACTCGAAACCTATGCCTGGGTTAATGTTCACGAGAGGGAGATTATTGCGGGGGCGATTAAACCGATCGTCATTGTCGATGCCAAAAGCAAAACCGATCTCTCGCAACAGATTGCTCCAAGCATTGATCGGCTGGGGGTCTTTCTCCCGTACACTCCGCTTCATCGACTTTTATTTGAGTCGGTTGATTTTCCTCTTGTCGCAACCAGTGCCAATATCAGTGACGAACCGATTATTGTACGCAGCAGTGAAATCATCCATCGGCTTGGAAATGTGATCGACGGTATTCTCGATCATGACCGAACCATTATCAATCCCCTCGATGATGCCGTGGTTCAGATAGCCGAGGGAAGGGTCGTGATGCTCCGAATGGGACGGGGATTTGCCCCGCACACTCTTGGGTTATCTGACGCAGTGTCAAAGGATATTTTAGCACTCGGTGCTCACCAAAAAAGTGCCATTGCCCTTGGAGCGGGAGACAATATGATCCTCTCCGGACATATCGGTGATTTGGGGAGTGTCGAAGCGGACGGTTATTATGAAAAAACCGTTCAAACGTTTAAACGGTTTTATGGATGCGAGCCTTCACTTTTGGTACATGATCTCCATCCTCATTACCATTCGACGCAATATGCATCGGCGCAAAAGAGAGAGCATTACGGAATCCAGCATCACTATGCCCATATTCTGGCTTGTATGGCAGAGTATTCTCTGGATGAAAAAGTTCTCGGATTTGCGTATGACGGGACGGGATACGGAGAGGACGGAACGCTTTGGGGGGGTGAAATTTTGAGCGCGGATACTCATGGGTATGAGCGGATCGGATTTTTAAAACCGTTTGCCCTGCTGGGTGGAGATAAAGCGATCAAAGAGCCCCGCCGTATCGCTTTATCGCTGTTATTTGAAAATTTCTCACTTGAAGATGTTTTAAATTTGAAGATTCCTCTTATAGAAACATTTTTACCCCATGAAATCAGAACGCTCCACCATATGTGGACAAAAAAAATAAATGCACCGCTGAGCAGTTCGATGGGACGGTTGTTTGATGCCGTTGCTTCACTCGGGGGCTTTATCCATACTCTTGATTATGAAGGGCAGGGGGGGATGATCATGGAGGGGTATGATGATCCTGCTATGACTGAGCCGTTCGTATTCACTGTGAGCGATAGAGCAATTGATCTTTCGGCGATGGTCAAGGAAATGGTGGATTTATCTTCTCAGGAGGATGCAAAAAGGGTAATAGCGAGCCGATTCATCGCTACGGTAGAGGCAATTATGAGTTATTATGCGAAGCAGTATCCTGAACTTCCGATCGTTATCGGGGGAGGGGTATTTCAAAACCGTGCATTAATGTCTCGACTCTATCGCCGTTTTGGAGAGAGACGTTTTTACGCACAACAACAGACGCCGATTAATGACGGATCGATTGCATTGGGTCAGCTCTATTATGCACTACACAACACAAAGGAAAAAAATGAACGCTAACGTTGCACTGATCGGTTCGGGAAACGCATTTTTCAAAGATGAGGGGATAGGCCTTTATGCGGGCAAATATCTCAAAGAGAATTTTACCTATGCGCCGCCGCTTGACATTATTGACGGGGGAACACTCGGATTTTTACTGATGCCGCTTCTACAGGAGTATGAATACGTTGTTATTGCGAACACCAGTTCGGATGATACCAAAGCGGTTGGGATGATCGATGTGATGAGCGGAGATGAGTTGATCGCTAATCAGGGGATTAAAAAGACGGCAAACGAAGTGGAGATAACCGAGATGCTTCAAATCTGTTCGATGGCTGAACATTGTGCGCAAACCACGATGATTAGTATCGTTCCTGAAGATATCATCAGTGTCAGTGTCGATGTTACTCCCGCTTTGCGTGCACAATGGGACAGATACATCGATGTGATTATCGACGAGTTGGCAAAATGCGGTATTACCGCTACACAAAAAAGCGATGGGATGAGTTTAGACGAGATTTTGGAACAGTTTGCCAATCCGAGTATTGAGCACGGCAAAGGGTTTTAATCTATGAGGGTTGTTGTGCTTGGGGTCGGAAATGTTCTCGAAGAGGATGATGGAATCGGTATTTATGCTTCGGCATATCTGAGCGCTAACTATACGCTAAGCGATCATGTCCAAATCATCAACGGCGGAGTGGAAGGGATCAATCTGCTGAATCTCTTTTTAGAGAACGATCATATCATTATCCTCGATACGATCAATCTTGAGGATGACGCGGGAAGCATTTATAATATCCCTTCTTACGAGCTGAGCGGTTATGGTTTGAATAGCGGCGGTGCTCATGAAGTCGGAGTGATGCAGTGTCTGGATATGATTGAGCTGATGGGACATCCGTTGCCCGAATCGAACGTCATCGGAATCGTCCCTAAAAGTATCACGTTTCACATGGGGCTGAGCATTGAACTGGAAGAGCGTTTTAGCAGCTATATAAATACAGTTATAAACTATCTTAAAACATGCGATATCGAGGTTGTTGAAAATGAAACACAGCAAACGCTCTTAGAGATTATCGATACCTTCAAGTATCCAAGTCACCTATAACTATTTTGGAATCGATCGTTTATGGATTGCTGTCTGTAATTTGATGATCCAAACGGATAATATGTCCATGGACATCATGGTAAACCGTAACCAATTGGCTCTCTACGCACTCTTGTAGCTGCGCATCGTCTATATTAAAATAACCAGAATAATCGTTCGAATGATAGATTAAATGCTCACTGGGTGCTTGGTGGCGGTTTAGCCTTGAGAGGACAAACAACACTATCGGGGTTCCGATTAGCATATAGAGTGCATGTTCGAAAGTAACACTGTGAATTTCGCCAAAAATCCAATCAGACAACTCTTCTGTCGGTGCACCTAACGTTATAATCCGATAAAATACATGAAATACGGGCTTCCATAAATAGATAAAACCTATCCAAAGCAAAAGCGTTATGATATCCCAAATGATCCGTTTCGTTTTAGGTAATTCGCGGCGTTTATTAATAATCAATGTTTCCATTTTCTCAACCTTTTTTTACCTGTTGATGCGCTCCGCGATCCGGGCTAACCCAACGGGCACGACCTTTTTTACCGAAAAGAACTTTAGGCAGAGCCGTTACCGCCGTCAACAAATTCAGGAACCAATAGGCAAACGGATACCAAATCATCCAAAAATAATTTTTTCCCAAACCTTTATCGTAATGACCGTCTAACCATTTGCTGACGGCAAACTGTACCAAACATGCACCGATAAGAATAATACTGCTTTGATCCGGTAAAATAGGTGAATGTTGAGGCATTAAATACGTTACCGGAACAAATAGACTGATGAGCCAGACCAGAAAGACCAGTACCATACTGTATGCCCACAACGTACTGAGCATTAGCTCAACCATCAATCCCCAAAGATGCGTTTGTTTAGGCATAAATAAAACTTTGAAATTTTTAAGCATTACTTGAGCACCGCCCATAGCCCAACGAAGACGTTGTTTCCATAGACCGCTCAATGTCTCAGGCATCAAAATCCACACCAATGCGCGCGGTTCAAAACGGACATCCCAGCCGTTGCGTTGCAGTTTCCAAGTCACATCGATATCTTCGGTCAGCATATCGGGACTCCAGTAGCCCACTTCGTGCACCGCCGCTTTTCTAAACCCGGTAATAACCCCTGATACGGTAAAAATTCGTCCAAAACTGCGTTGGGCACGCTTGATCATTCCGACAATAGAGGAAAATTCGCCGACTTGAATTTTACCCAGTAGCGTTGTCCGATTGCGTATTCGCGGATTTCCCGTTACGGCGGCAACTGCGGGGTAGCGGATAAAATGTTTCACCATCCAATGGAGACAATATTCATCGATCAAAGCATCCCCGTCGATACCGACTAAATACTCATATTTCGCCACTAATGCACCGGCCTGCAGCCCCAAGGCTTTCCCCTGATTTGCGGCTAAATTAACCACTTTTAATTTCGGATTATTTTTGGCCAACTCCAGTAATATTTCTAGCGTATTGTCCTTGCTTCCATCGTTAATAGCAATAACCTCAAATTCGGGGTATTTCACATTCAAAGCATACGTAATGGTTTCGACCGCATTTTGACCCTCGTTGTAGCAGGGGATTAAAATGCTGACCCCCGGCCAGCTTTCATTGTCTCTTAGGGGAGGAATAGTATATTTGAGGTAAGGCTTTTCATTTTTATAATAAAAAAAGATGGCTCCTACTATCCACAAACTTGACATAAAGAGAGGATAATAAAATATAAAGCCCAGGAGCGTGTGCCATAGTAAATGCAAAAATACAATAAAAGTGGTCATGAATCCCTCTTACTTATTGGGCATGATAGGTATGCATGCGCAACGGTTTTTTTCCGAAACTTTGTTTCATTTTATCGGCATTAGGATTGTTGTCAAATACATTGTCGGGATAATAGGCGATGTGGTGTATACCCAAATCGTACAGATATTCGATCGTGTTACTCAATTCTCCGGCTGGGATCGGCGCATTGTTTTTTCTCCAATTAACCGTTTGAAGCTCCATGACGGTTCGTTCCAGTCCGCATTCCTCTTGTTTTATATTTTTAACGATTTTGTCGTAAAACTGTTGAGCGTCGTCGGCTTGTTCCATGTACGGCATCGCCATGATGGCGGTATAGTCATAATTTTTGATGGATTGAGACAAGCTTTGCGCATACCACTCTTGGGCATCTTTATTGAGGGCGACTTGCGCATAGAGGTTGCGTGCTGTTTTTAGTCCCGGCTGCTCATTTCTGACAATTTGTCCTAACTCCATGGCAAAGTCGTCTAAGTAGCGTGTTTTGAGTTGAGTCCACTTTGCAAACTGTTTTCTATCGGTTCGGATTTGGGTAACATTGTCCGATAATCCCCATTTTTTATATTGTATACGGGCGGCGGCACTGTCATCTTCAAAATCGGAGAGTGTTACGTCGTCGTGAAATAAGATGCCGTCAATATAGGCTGATTTTGCCAAATCTTCATACACTTGTTTAATAACTTTTCGCGCTTTCGGAGAAAACGGGGACAATCTCGGGTAACCCATATTGAGATGGGTCGGATCTACCTGCAAGGTTACAACCGTATCTTTGGCGGCCGGATTGCTTTGCGGTAATTGCCAGGCTATCATCGGCATCCACGCATAAATCCGTTTTACCTGCGTGCGCGTTGAAATTTGCCATGCCACCCGGTTAAATAAATCGGCACGCATCGGCAGGTTTCGGTTTGGAAAATAGACATAGTCCGCTGCCCCGTTAGCATCAGGATCGGCGAAAGCTTGAAGGTAAATAGTGTTAACACCCAAATTCTTTATCCGATCAAGCAATGCACCCAAATTCTTTTCTTGTTGGATGGGATCTCGGTCATAGATGTAATCCAAATCAATATGCGCTGCTTTTGTAGTGCGGGCATCGTCGGTGAAATTGGCATTTCGTACCCACATGTTTAGTTCTAAATCCGGGAGAGTCATTTTATGTTCAACCAATATCCGTCTAAGCCCCCACAATGGGGTAATGCTGGTATTGCTGCCATCATCCAGCGTCAATCCTATGCTCATTCCCAATCGCTCCGCAATCTTGCGTGCTTCGATATTGTAATGTCCGTACGGCCACACCATAACGCGGGGTTTTTGCCCTGTATAATGTTCTAAAAAGGTATTGTTTTTTAATAAATCATTGTACACGCGCTGCTCATAGCTTTTTTCATCTTCATAGGCATTTTTATCGCTTAACCATTGGCGGGTCCTCATTGCCGGTTCCATATTGCCTTGAGGATTGCCTTGTATCCCTTTGTGCGAATCGTACGAGTGGCTGGCAACCTCTACGAGGCCGCTGCCGACCATTTCTTTGATCTCCTGCTGGCTTAAAAACTTGCTGCGGGGGATGATGTGTTTATTGAAATCTACATTCTCTTTGGCTTGCAACCAGCTACCGACTAATGCAATAACGGCCGGAATCCGATATTTCTTGAGGACAGGATAGGCATTGGCATAAACGGATTGGTACCCGTCATCAAACGTGATCAAGACTGCTTTGTTGGGCAACGTTTTTCCACTTTTTCGATACTTTAGAATATCGTCAATACCGATAAAGTGATAACCGTTTTCCATCAACCAACGTATCTGCTGATCAAAATTTGAGGGAGTAACCGCGTAGGTTGAATCCAGTGTTTCACTTTTATCGGCTATTTCATGGTAGCTTAGGATGGTAAACTCGTTCGGGTTTTGATCCCGACTGCACACATTGGGCAAGTCATTGGCCATAACATAGCTGCTTGCAACAGCGGTTAATACGAAAATAAATTTTACTATTGGTTTGAGCATAAATCAGACTACTTTCTTGAAATTTTAAGAGAATATTATACAGTAGAGCCCCTTTTAAATCTCCAAATTTTTTTATAAATTTAGGTTTTCGGTATTCAAGGAGTTGAAGAAGGTTTGATTTTAAATATCGCCCCCGTTTGGGCGGAAATAGAGATGTTCGAGAATGCTCGATCGCTCTTGCACGGGAGTATTGAATTTAAACTCCGCCTCTTTGAGGTAGTAGGGGAAATGTTCGTTGCTTACCCCTTTATAAGGGGTAATAAACTGTTCAAAATAGTGCCAAAACCGCTCTATGACATTATCATGTTCGGATATTTTGATAATTTTGCTGGTTCGCATAAATTTTGAAAACTCTTTATAATAGATTCCTTCAAGGTTGTCTTCCAAAAATTGTTGTTTAAAGATTCCCAATGAGGGCATCAAAAGGGTGTAAACATATTTTTTGTATCCGAATGTCAGAAAATTATGGGAATCGAAGATAGCCGATTTGTCGTTGCGTTTGCTTTTTTCGATGTAGAGGTATTCTTCGTATTGAGATTCCGGTGTTCGATGCTTGTGATATTGGGATTCGCAATATTCTGCGCTCAGGTGACGGAATTGTTGATAGTATTTCAAAACGGTGGCATAACTCAATTGCAGTTTTTTGGAGGCCGAGAGGGCGTTTTCATCCATACAAAAGAGGTGGATGAGAGATTTGATTTGATCGATGCGCTTCGGGCTGTATTTTTTTTTGCACACGGAGCATTTAACCATCCCGTCACTGAGATGGTAAAGGGAGTGATGACAATAGAGACAGTAGCGCGGTTCTTTCATAAGGATATTGTAGCGCATTGGCAGAACGGGATAAAAGATAAAGATCGTTAACATTGTTATTATTAGATTAAATGATTTGTTTACCGATTGTGATAAACTCTTTTCACGAATAAAAAAGAAGGAGTTATTATGCGAACAAAAATAATGAACGCTGTGTATGTGACGGCATTGGCTATTAGTCCGAGTATTTGGGGTATGGATATGGGGAGTGAAAATCATTCGCACCCGAAAAATACCGTTGTCTCCGAACAAACGATCCATGCCAGCGGAACGGTGAAGTCGATTGCGGAGAATCACGAAAGCATCCGTATCTTTCATAATCCTATTCCCGAACTGCGATGGTCGGCGATGGTGATGCCGTTTGATGTGATCGATCACGAACTAACCCATCCTTTGGAAGCGGGAGATCGGGTTGATTTTGAATTTATCCAAAAAGACGGGAAAAACATCATTGTACGGATGAAAAAACAATGAATCGCGCGGCTTCTCTCCTCCTGATAGTCTTCATCGTTTCTCTGGGTGCTGAGGAGAGAGAGAAGCCGCCTGTGTCTGTGGACGCGAAAGAGGGTAAAAGTGTCTATGCTCCACTAAAGCCTCCGATCGATTTTTATGAAGAGGTACGTATTCAAGAGCTTGACCAGAATGCAACGCATCCGAGGCTCCAGCAATGAAACAAGAGATTTTAGTATCATTAGCGGCAATATTTTTACTGGGAGGCTGTTCAACGATCTCTCAAAATGAGGTATTTGATTCGATCAATCAGATGAGTACAAACCGCGGAGCGGGAAAATTAGTCTGGCTTAAGACGCCTCAAGAGATTAATGAGGCTCAAATACGCGTAAATACCCTTTTAAAAGAGCCGCTAGGCGAAGCAAATGCCGTTCGTATTACCCTTATTAACAATCGCTCATTGCAGCAAACGTATGAGACTATCGGCATCGCCCAAAGTGATCTGGTGCAGTCGGGACTCATGACAAATCCGTTACTCGGGTATTCGGTAGGGCACGGCGGCGGGATGAGCACATCGGGTGTAACCTTGGAATTGTCATTTTTGGATTTGCTCTGGATTCCGCTGCGTAAAGAGCTGGGGGGATTG
>NZ_JAHFAQ010000137.1 GCF_023250475.1 Sulfuricurvum sp.
TTTCATCCATCTCTTACAATAGAATCAATGCCCTTTATAACTACAACTTTGAGTTTGACGGTTTAGCCTATTATGGAGAAAATTTGCTTGTATCGCATATGAACGAAGAGAACGTGTGTATCGGTGATGTACTGGGGATCGGTGATACGATTATTGAGATATCGCAACCCAGACAGCCATGTCGGAAACTTTCGATCAATACGGGTGTCAATGCTATGGCAAAAGTCATCTATAAACATGGGTTTACCGGATGGTATGGACGAGTGTTGAAAGAGGGGATGCTTAATCAAGATGAGATGGTCGTATTGAAAAAACGTCGTTTTCCTGAGCTTACGATTAGTGCTCTGAACCAGCTTATGATTGATCCAACGAGTAATCCTATTTTGCTTGAAAAAGCATTGCAAGCAGATAGCTTAGGTGTAGCGTTTAGAACATCGCTGGAAAATCGCTATCTGTATGATAGTTATGAACATCTATCTTATCAAACATGGGAATAAAATGAAACAGAAATATCTATTGTCTACCTATAAACGTCAAGAGGTGTGCTTTGAGAGAGGTGATAATGCGACATTATGGGATGGTGATGGGAAAGAGTACATTGATTTTGCTGCCGGAGTCGCCGTTTGCAGTGTAGGACATGGAAACTATCGCTTAGCTCGTGCTATCAGTGATCAAGTAGCTAAGATTATCCATGTTTCAAACCTCTATCGCATCGAACCTCAGGAAGAATGTGCAAGACGAATCGTCGAGCTGAGTGAATACGATATGAGATGCTTTTTCGGCAATAGCGGTACGGAAGTCAACGAAGGGGCGATCAAAATAGCCCGTAAATATGGAGAGGTTGACGGCAAGGTGAAACGGTATAAAATCATCACCTTGAAAAACTCTTTTCATGGACGGACAATCACGGCGTTAAAAGCAACAGGGCAAGTGGCAAAGCATGATTATTTCGGTCCTTATCCCGATGGATTTGTGTATGCAGCAAGTGTTGAGGAGATCGAATCTCTCATCGATGAATATACGGTTGCTGTGATGATCGAACTGGTACAGGGAGAAGGGGGCGTTCAACCACTAAATCTTGTAGCTGTACAGCGATTAGCACTATCGTTAAAGTCAAAAGATATTTTACTGATCGTCGATGAAGTACAGACAGGTGTCTACCGTTGCGGAAGCTTTTTGGCATCTCATATTTACGGGATTACTCCCGATGTGATAACGCTAGCAAAAGGGTTAGGGGGCGGTGTTCCTATAGGCGTTGTCATGAGCGGGATTAAAGATATTTTTTCTTATGGTGATCACGGCTCGACGTTTGGAGGGAATTATCTCTCTAGCGCTTCGGCGAATGAAGTCCTCGATATTCTGGAAGAGTACAGCCAAAGAGGTGAACTGATAGATCATCAAAACTACTTCGAAACGTCGTTAGAGCGTTTTGCTTCAGCGTATCCCAGTATCTTTACAGAACGAGTCGGGATTGGGATGATGCAAGGGCTACGTGTCATCGATGGCAATACTCTCTCTAAAATTATCAATATAGCGGTTGAAACAGGTGTTTTAGTCATAAAATCGGGTAAAAATACGTTGCGATTCGTCCCTCCACTCACGATTAGTAAAAGTGAAATCGATGAAGGATTCCGACGGCTGAATCTTGTAATGCTACAGTTAACAGAATAATATTGAATGGAGTCATAATGTTTATCATCTCACTTAGCTACATAAAACCGCTCGAAGAGGTTGACGTCCTGTTGGAAGAGCATGTCGTATATCTCAAAGAACAGTACGATTTAGGTCATTTTCTAGCATCGGGGCGTAAAGTGCCTCGCACTGGAGGGGTGATTTTGGCACGTGGTGTCTCGCGAGAAGATATCGAAACGATTATCACCCTCGATCCATTTTATCGGCACGGTGTAGCTAAGTATGAGATTACGGAATTTAGTCCGACGATGACGTCGGAAGAATTGGAGTTTTTAAGGGAATGAAAAGAAAGATGTGGGGTAAAAAGTGAGAGGTTATTGGTATCACCTGACACCTCTATTTTTGATCCCATGATTCAGCGATCGAGTCTCTCATTCAAAAAGCTGGCTATTTGATTTATGATCGGGCATATGATTCATACAATTTAATATGAGAATGGATTAAAGATTTTCAAACCATTCTTCATTGATTTCTACTTTTTCTACTAAACGAGTAACTACACCCAATGAGAGTTCTTTGAGCTTATCAATCAACATTTCTCCATCGATAAGATCGATAGGTGGAACACCATCCCGACTAGCTTCAAAATATGCATCACGAGTGAATGTTCCGGTTGTAATAATTAATCCTTTATCAGAACGACCACTCATTGCACCTCTAAAATCGCGCACTTGCGAGGACCCAACAGAACCTTTATACCGTTTACATTGAAACATAACATGAAAATTCAAAAAGCCGTTGATTTGTACAATTCCTTTACCATCAATACCGCCATCACCACTTTTACCTGTGACCTGGACTTGAATAAATCCAGATTCACGAAGTAAACGTTGTGCTAAACGCTCAAAAGCATCGGGTGAAAGTGTAAGAAGAGTAGAATGTAGTTGATTTTTCCAATTTTCTTCATCATTTGATATCTCGATATCTTCAGTAAGCATAGATGGATTTTTTTTAGAATCTTCTTTGTAATGGCTAACAATTTTATCGACTTCAATCGTTTTGATTTCGCGTCCTTTTAGTGTTAACGACCAGACACCACGGGCAGAATTTTCAATGATATCAGATTTCTTTAGATAAGTGCGAGCCCATGCTAATCGATACTCAATTTCAGATTGTGAGCCATTTTTACCATGTGATAAAGCTAAAATATTTTCAGGTATTTGGCATATCGATAAAACTTGTGCATAGATTTCATCATTGCGACCTGAACCGCCAAGTATTTGCAGTGCATCAAGTACGGGTTGCATTAGTTGATCATAAGTGGGTAGTTCATTAAATATGTGTGTCATTGTATCCCTAACATTCTATTTCATTGTTATTTTACACTAATCACTTAGATATTTTATGCACTTGATTTATTTTTTTAAGTTATTGAATGATGCATAAGCTTATATAAGCTAAAATCTATCAATTATTTTCGTAAGGTTGCAGATGTCTTCTAAAAAATCTCTTTCCGAACGCGATATCTGTACAAAGCATATTACCCCTGCGTTGACATTAGCCGGTTGGAATATTCATTCGCAAATTCGTGAAGAAGTTGGCTTTACTGCTGGACGGATACATGTGCAGGGCAAAATCATCAGACGCGGTGAACAAAAGCGAGCCGATTACGTCCTTTACTACAAACCCAATATCCCCATTGCTATCATTGAAGCCAAAGACAATAAGCATAGTGTTGGCGCTGGTATGCAACAGGGGCTTGGATATGCAGAAATTCTTGATATTCCATTTGTATTTAGCAGCAATGGTGATGGCTTTTTAGAGTATGACCCAACACAATCTAATGGCGCATTAGAACGGGAAATTCCTATGGATGCTTTTCCATCACCCGATGAACTTTGGCGTCGGTATAAAATCCACAAAGGGATCATTGAAGAAGAATCGGAAAAAATTGCTCTTGCTCCGTATTACATCGATGATCCTCGCCGTGAACCTCGTTATTATCAAAAAAATGCTGTCAATCGTACCGTAGAAGCGGTGGCATGTGGTCAAAAACGAGTGTTGCTGGTCATGGCAACCGGGACCGGGAAAACTTATACCGCTTTTCAAATCATCTATCGTCTTTACAAAGCCGGACGAGCCAAACGTATCCTTTTTCTTGCCGATCGTAATATCCTCGTAGATCAGACGAAAATCGGTGATTTCAAGCACTTCGGTGACAAAATGACCAAGATCACCAACCGCACCGTTGATAAGTCTTTTGAAATCTATCTCTCACTTTATCAAGCTATTACCGGTGTGAGCGAAGAGAAAAAGATTTTTAAAGAGTTTAGCCCTGATTTTTTCGATCTTATCGTTATTGATGAAGCGCATCGCGGAAGTGCTGCTGAAGATAGTCAATGGCGTGAGATTTTAGATTATTTCACTACTGCCGTACAGGTAGGTTTGACCGCTACTCCTAAAGAGACGAAATACGTGAGCAACATTTCCTATTTTGGTGAACCGGTGTACACCTATTCGTTAAAACAGGGAATCGATGATGGATTCCTCGCCCCATACAAAGTTATCCGTTTTTCTCTTGATCGTGACGTTGAGGGATGGAGACCATATGAAGGGCAAAAAGATGATCATGGTAATCTAATCGAAGATCGTGAATACAACACCAAAGATTTCGACCGGAATGTTATCCTCACTCAGCGTACGGAACTTGTCGCCCGCAAGGTAACTGAGTTTTTGAGCGAGACCGATCCTTACATGAAAACGATCGTTTTTTGTGTTGATATCGACCATGCGGAGCGTATGCGTCAAGCGCTGGTCAATGCGGCTCCTGAAATGGCTAAAAAAAGCCGAAAATACGTGATGCGTATCACGGGTGACAATGAGGAAGGGAAAAAAGAGCTGGATAACTTCATTGATCCAGAATCCACTTATCCCGTCATCGCTACTACGTCTAAACTCATGACGACAGGAGTGGATGCGCAGACGACAGGATTGATTGTTCTCGACTCCAATATCGGTTCTATGACTGAGTTTAAACAGATCATTGGACGCGGTACGCGAATCAACGAGATTTACGGGAAGTTTTTCTTTACGATTATGGATTTTCGCAATGTCACGCATCATTTTGCTGATCCTGATTTTGATGGCGATCCGGTACAAATTTATGAACCAAAAGGGGATGACCCCGTTGTTCCTCCAGAGGATGAAGATAACACTGAGATTGATCCGATAGATGAAATGATTCTGATCCACGATATTCCTGATATTACCATCGACGGCGATGAAACGACAAAACCCACTCGTCATACCTTAGGCAACGTTCAGGTGGCTGTTCTAGGAACGCGGGTACAATTCGTCGGAGCCAATGGTAAACTTATTACAGAGTCGCTTATCGACTATAGTCGTAAAAATATTCATAACCGCTTTGCAAGCCTCGACGAATTTTTGCAAGAGTGGAATAAAGCCGAGCAAAAAGAGGCAATTATCTCTGAACTTCAGTCTCAGGGTATCTTCTTCGATGAGCTGGAACGAGAAGTTGGCAAAGAGGGGCTTGATCCATTCGATCTTATCTGCCATATTGCTTACGAGCGTCCTGCTCTCACACGTGCCCAACGCGCCGGAAAGCTCAAAGGCGGTAACTACTTCGACACCTATGGCGATAAAGCGAGAACCGTCATCAACGCACTGTTGGATAAATACACTGAAGAAGGGATCGAGAGTATCGAAGACATCGGGATACTCAAAGTCCGCCCATTTAATGAGATTGGGACTTCTATTGAACTCGCTCGTCTTTTTGGAAATGGTAGGGAAGGCTATGAAAGCCTCATCAAAACTATCGAACATCACCTATACGCATCTTAAGGAATTAACTATATTATGGCCGACATTTCAAATATCATA
>NZ_JAHFAQ010000035.1 GCF_023250475.1 Sulfuricurvum sp.
TATCCGTCGTTTCGTTTCAGTCTCCATTGCAGCGGATGGCTGATGGAACAGATTCAAGCCCGTGATCCGAAGCTCTATTTACAGATACAGCAGCTCTCCAAATCGGGAAGCATCGAGTTTTTCAGCGCAGGGTATTATGAGCCGATTTTGAGTGTTATCCCCTCGCAAGATCGGATCGCTCAAATCGAAAAACTTAACCGCTCTATATCAGAGTCCTTCGGCCAAACCCCAAAAGGTCTGTGGCTCACCGAACGGGTATGGGAATCATCGTTGATCACCGATTTGCATCGCAGTAAAATCGAGTATACGGTAATGGACTACTACCATTTTCAGTGTGCGGGTTTTGATGAAGAGGTTCTTGATGGATATTATTTGAGTGAAGAGGGGGGAAAACGGCTCGGAATCTTTCCTATCAGCAAAAAACTCCGATACGCGCTTCCGTTCCAAAGTGTCGAAAAAGCGTTGAGTGCGATTAAAAGCTACAATCGCTTAGAGAATTCAGCTGCCATAATTTTTGATGATGCTGAAAAATTCGGTATGTGGCCCGGAACACATGAGTGGGTCTATACAAAAGGGTGGCTGGAAAAATTCGTTCAAGGGGTGTTGGGTGATGAGACCATTGAGACGCTCCATTACGATGACTATTTCAGACACCATAAGCCTAGAGGGATAGCCTATCTTCCCAACGTTTCTTATTATGAGATGGGGGAGTGGAGTTTGCGCGCCGAAGATACCCACTGCTTGGAACAGTATAAGCAGGAGATGGGGTTTGATCGGTATGAAAAAGAGGGGGTAAAGTTTCTCAAAGGGGGAATTTGGAAAAACTTTTTCGTCAAATATCCCGAGAGCAACCGTATTCACAAACGGATGCTGGAACTTTCAGCACAGCGTACCGTGATCAACCGTTCGGATTTCGATACGGCTCTTTTTAAACTTCAGACAAACGATCCGCTGTGGCACGGTGTATTCGGAGGGTTATATCTGCCGAATTTGCGAGATACGGCGTATCGTTACCTCATTGAATGCGAAAATATCCGATACGATAAAAGCAGTGTTATCGAAGTGAATACCAATGAATTGGACGGATATGAGAAGATAAAAGCATTGACGTCGGATTTGATTTTCCGATTTGACAGTGCGTATGGCGGGCAGTTGGTGGAGTTGGACCTACGTGATCGTTGTTTCAATTATCAAAATACACTCACACGGCGCAAAGAGGCCTATCATCAACGGGTCTTGGAACCGCAATCAATAGAATCCAAAGAGTCACCTGCCGAAGAGGGAATTGATACGATTCACACCGCTATGGCTCAAATCGACGACTCTTTACGCGATGCGATTATTTACGATTGGTATCTCAAAAACTCATTTATAGATCATATCAGTGATAAAACGTTTGACGTTGAACGTTTCCGTCATTGTTCGTTTCATGAATACGGAGATTTTGCGAATCAGCCCTTTGAGACCTCGTGGAATCAATACTCCATAACCTTTTCACGCCGAGGCGGACTCTATTTTCCTGAAAAAATCGAAGGATATTTGGAGAAGCATTATCAACCGAAAGGGAACTGTCTCGATTTTGAGATCAAATTTGAGAGCAAAGCCGCAGAGGAACTCCTCTATATTCTAGAACACAATTTTCATTTTTCCGATGTTGATCAAGTTTCGGTCAACGGTACACCACTAGAGGAAGAAGGTGGGATTGAAACATGCCGGGTTTTAGAGATCACCGATCATATGTTACGGAAAAATATCACTATATCCTTAGACCAACCGTGTACAATAACCTATTTTAAACTTAAAACACTCTCTCAAAGCGAACAGGGATTTGATTTGACGGTTCAGGGTATTAGTTTTGCCATGGCGGTACCCTTTAGCGGTAATTTGATTTTGAAAGGGAAATTGGAGATTAACGATGTCTGAAATTCGGTATGACCGTCTTCACGATACTCATGTCCTCATTGCCCCCGAGAGGCTTCGTCATCCGGAACCTCCCACGGAGTTCGTTGATCCCCTTTTACCCGAGCCATGCCCTTTTTGCGAGGGGAATGAGTCAATGACCCCTCCGGAAATTTTCGCACAACGCCCGGAAGGGAGCTTTCCGAATGAGAACGGATGGAAGACTCGTGTTATCCCCAATCTTTTCAAAGCGGTACAAATTGAAACTCCTCCGAATCACCATTTCGGATTGTTTGAATATTGGGAAGGCTTCGGTGCCCATGAGGTAATTATTGATACTGCGCGTCATACGACATCCATGTGCGAATGGACCCAAGCAGAAGCGGTTGCCTGGCTTAAGACGCTTCGTCAGCGGATCGGAGATTTGCGCCGTGATCGCCGTTTGGTTTATATATCCTTGTTTAAAAATGAGGGGAAGAGTGCGGGTGCGACGATGAGCCATTGCCATACACAGCTGATAGCGCTTCCGATGGTGCCGAAAATGTGCGGAGAGATCTATCGCAGAGCGTATGAGTATTTTCAAACCAGCGGTCACGCGTTGATGGAATCCATACTGGAACATGAAGAGGAGACGCAGAGCAGAATTATTGAAAAAAGGGGAGAGTTTACCTCGTTTTGCCCGTATGCAAGCGGTTATCCGTTTGAAGTGATAATAAGTTCGCTAAAGGAAGCGGGACAGATTGATACCCTCAGTCGTACCCGTATTGAAACGGTTGCCGAACTCCTGCTCTCAACGCTTCAGCGGCTAAAACGACAACTGGGACTCTTTCATTTCAACCTCTGGATATCGACGCCCCCTTTGCTGGACTCAGAGGGGATCGGATCGGCGGATCTATGCCGTTTTACGATACGTATTATGCCGCGCCTTTATCGGCACGGGGGGTTTGAAAACACCACAGGGATTATGATCAATCCCGTTTCACCGGAATTGGCGGCAAAATTACTACGGGAGAGCATTCATGAATAAAAAACGTCTGTTGTTCGCATCCAGCGAAGTTTACCCTTTTGTAAAAACCGGAGGATTGGCGGATGTTTCCCATGCGCTTCCCCGAGCCTTGAATAATAGCTATGAAGTAACGGTAGTCTTACCTCTTTATTCTCTGATCGATCGTAGCCGTTTCGGCATTGTGCTTTTGGATACGTTTGAAGTTGCCATGGGAGGCGTTTCGTACACGATAGAACTTCACGGAACCCTTTTTGAGGGGGTAGAGTACCGTTTTGTGTATGAACCGCTTCTTTGCGAACGGGAGTATCTCTACGGTCCTCCTGAATCCGGATATGAAGATAATGCGCTGCGTTTCGGGCTCTTTTCATATGCGATCACCCAAATGGTTCGTACGGAACAAATTCCTCTGGTTCATCTGAACGATTGGCAGTGTGCACTGGTTGCTTTGCTCGTTAAAGAGGACCCGAAAATAATTTCAAAAATAGTCTATACGATTCACAATCTCGCTTATCAGGGGGTATTTGATCTTTCGGTCTTGGGGCAAATCGGAATTCATGAGCGCTATTTTACGATGGAGGCTTTGGAATTTTACCATCAGGTCAATTTCATGAAAGCGGGGATTGCGTTCGCCGATAGTGTTACAACCGTAAGTCCGACTTATGCCAAAGAGATAATGAGTCCTGAGTTCGGGTGCGGACTTGAAGGTTTTTTGCACGTTCATCGCCGTAAATTGCACGGGATACTCAACGGTATCGATTCCGAACACTTTTCGCCGGTTGCCGATAAAGCATTGGTTGAGTGCTATGATAGTGCCAAAGGGAAAAAAGCTTCCAAGAGTGATTTGATCAAACGCTTAGGTCTCAAAGGGGTTACCAAGCCGCTTTTTGTTTTCATCGGCCGCTTCACCCACCAAAAAGGGATGGATATTTTGATTGAGACGCTCCCGAAAATCGCCGAATTGGAGTGTAATATCGCACTTCTGGGAGAGGGGGAAGAGGGGTATCATGATTCATTAAATACGATAGCCAAACAGTACGGCAATGTCTCATTGACCTTCGGATACGATGAGTCGTTTTCGCATCGGATGTATGCGGCGGCTGATTTTTTACTGATGCCCTCTTTATTTGAGCCGTGCGGGCTGAATCAGATGATCGCTTACGCATACGGAGCGGTACCCGTTGTGAACAAAGTCGGCGGACTGGCCGATACGGTGAAAAAATTCGAATCCTATGATCCAAAAAGCACAACGGGATACGGGATCGTATTTACCTCTGCAACCTCCCGGTCACTCCTCCTGGCTGTCAAAAAATCGTGTGAACTGTACGGTGATAAAAAGCATTTTGAAGAGATCGTCAATCACAACATGAAATGTGATTACTCTTGGGTCGAAAGTGCTAAATCCTACGATAGTATCTATACGAGACTTATCAAGTGAAAAAACTTTTTATCGATATCGGAGGTACTCATCTTCGCAGCGAGATCGAAGAGGGGGAAAGTATAATTCGTGAGACGGTGAGCTCTCAAACCATCGGATTGCTCTCCTATATCGACACACAGATCTCTCTACATCCTCAAATTTCTTTTATCGGTATCTCCTATGCGGGGCAAGTCAATAATGGGATAATAGCGGCTTCTCCCAATATTAATATTGATGAATATGAGATAGTGGCGGCGGTACAATCCCGCTATGGGATACCGCTTGTAATCGATAATGACCTCAACTGTGCCATCTTGGCAGAAGCGGAGTATTGGAAGGTAGACAATCTTGCCGCACTTTTTGTCGGTACGGGAATCGGTGCGGCGGTGATCGATAATGGAAAATTGGTTCGAGGAAGCCGAAACATGGCGTTCGAGATCGGACATATACCCTATCGTGAAACGCCGCTTCGATGCGGTTGCGGACGAAACAACTGTATTGAACTCTATGCTTCTGGCTCAGGGATGGAAAAATGGCTAAAGCACTTTGGCCGTGATATATATCCGGATTTGGAGCAGTTGAAACATTCAATTGATGAAGCTGAGCAACGTATCGCTTTGGCGTTTGAAGAAGCGTTTCTCTGTGCTGCCGGTGTATTGATAACCCTTTCGAATCCGGATCTTTTGGTTTTAGGGGGAGGGGTTATTGAACAGAACCCTTATTTGGCTACACTATTGCGAGAAAAATTGAATCATTATACCCTTTCCCCTTCCCTGGAAGGGTTGCGAATACAGATGAGTGTCTTAGACAATGCACCGTTAGAGGGTGCGAAATTATTGGAGAGAGATAATGGATAAACTCAATATATTAATCGCCGCGTCGGAAGTGGTTCCTTTTGCCAAAAGCGGCGGGTTGGCGGATGTCGCAGGGGCTTTGCCCAAAGCGCTTCGTTCCCTCGGGCATGATGTGCGGCTTGTAATGCCGCGCTACTACATCGTCGATCGTGAGAAATACGCTCTTAGATTGATGGAAGGGGGCCTCGGCGTACCGATGGGTGCATTAGGTGAAGTATGGGGAGGAGTGTATGAGGGAGTTTTGCCCGGAACGGATATTCCCGTCTATTTTATCGATCATGAGGGATTTTTCGGACGCGGAGGATTGTATGAGGAGAACGGATACAGCTACATTGACAACGACAGCCGTTTTATCTTTTTCTCCCGTGCGGTGATGCAGCTGGCTAAAAAAATCCGTTTTCATCCTGATGTGATTCATGCGAACGACTGGCACACTGCCGCAATCCCGATGATGCTGAATACCCATTATGCGTATGATAGTGATTTCGCCCATACGGGGTCACTTTTAACCATTCATAATTTACAACATCAGGGGCATTTTTATAAAGGGGCTATGGAGATATTGGATATTGGTTGGGACCATTTTAACGCCAACGAGATCGAAGAGTATGACGGTATTAATCTTCTCAAAGGGGGGATCGTTCATGCCGACGCTATCAGTACCGTGAGCCGAAAATATGCGCAGGAGATACGGACAGATGAATTCGGGTGGGGCTTGGAGAGGTTGATCGATCATAATGCGTATAAGCTCCATGGTATCCTCAACGGAGTTGATTACGATGAATGGAATCCTGCGGTTGATCCTTTTATTGCCCAAACGTTTGATAGCGATTCTATGGAAGGGAAAAAGGTGTGCAAAAGGGTGCTTCAGCACACATTCGGTCTCCCTGAGCGTGATGACGTACCGGTGATCGGTCTGGTCGGGAGACTGGCGGAGCAAAAAGGGATTGAACTGCTTGTCCATTCGATCCACGCCCTGATGCATATGGAACTTCAGATTGTATTGCTGGGAGCGGGAGAGAAATGGGCAGAACATTTTTTCAGCGATATCGCCGGACGTTATCCGGACAAGTTCCGCTGTTACATAGGATATCGTAACGACTTGGCACATCAAATCGAAGCGGGAAGCGATCTGTTTTTGATGCCCTCTTTATTTGAACCGTGCGGACTGAATCAGATTTACTCTTTGCGCTATGGGACACTTCCGATTGTCCGTGCTACGGGAGGGTTGGATGATACGATTGAAAACTACGCCAATGACTCACGGCACGGGACAGGATTTAAATTTTACGATGCAACTCCCGATGCTTTGATCAATACGGTAGGGTGGGCACTTTATACGTGGTACAATGACTCTCAAGGGTTTGAGGCGATGCAGCGCAACGCGATGGAGAGACGATTTGACTGGACCGTTTCAGCACAAGAGTATGAAGCACTGTACTATCGCATCAAAGCGGGAAGAAGAGGGGAATGAACACTATCCAAAACTATCCCATTATGTATGGGGTCTCACGACTGAGCGAGCTTGACGTCTATTTATTCAAGCAAGGCAACCACACCAAACTCTACGATAAACTTGGCTCGCACGCGATGGAACATGAGGGGAAAAGCGGAATCTATTTTGCCGTCTGGGCACCCAATGCGGCACGCGTCAGTGTCCGAGGGGATTTTAACCACTATCATACCGATGCACACCCTCTTAAATTGCGTGAAGACGAATCGGGAATTTGGGAGGGATTCATTGTCGGGGTAGAACAGGGAGTGACCTACAAATACCATATCCATTCCAAATTTCACAATATTGTTCATGACAAAAGCGATCCGTTCGGTTTTTATGCGGAAGAGCCTCCCAAATCGGCATCGCGTGTGTGGAGTTTGGAGAACTATGAATGGGATGATCACGGATGGATGGATGTACGTCACGGTCATAACGCCCATAACGCTCCTATCAGTGTGTATGAGATGCATGTCGGTTCATGGAAACGCAAAGTTGAAGAGGACAACCGTTTTCTAACCTATCGAGAACTTGCGGTAGAACTGGTAGGATATCTTAAAGAGATGAACTATACCCATGTTGAGTTTATGCCCCTTACGGAGTATCCGTTTTTCGGTTCATGGGGATATCAGGTTGTCGGGTATTTTGCCGCTACGGCACGCTTTGGTACGCCGCAGGATTTGATGTATCTGATTGATACCCTCCATCAAAACGGTATCGGCGTCATAATGGATTGGGTTCCGTCCCATTTTGCGGTTGATATGCACGGTTTGATCAATTTTGACGGGACGGCATTGTACGAGCATGACGATCCGCGTCAGGGGTATCATCCGGAGTGGGGGAGCATTATTTTCAACTACGGACGCAACGAAGTACAGTCTTTTCTGATCAGTTCGGCAATGTTTTGGCTCGATAAATATCATATCGACGGTATTCGAGTGGATGGCGTTGCCTCAATCCTTTATCTCAATTATGCACGGGAAGAGGGGGAGTGGATCCCAAACAAATACGGAGGGAACGAAAATTTAGAAGCGATAGAGTTTCTTAAAAAGCTCAATGTCAGTGTATATAGAGAGTTCTCCGATATTTTGATGATTGCCGAAGAGTCAACCGCATACCCGATGGTGACCAGACCTGTCGATATCGGAGGGCTTGGATTCGGATTTAAATGGAATATGGGGTGGATGCACGACTCGCTTAAATACATGAGCCGTGATCCTATCTATCGTCAGCATCACCATCATCAGCTTACGTTCAGTATGTGGTACGGCTTTGATGAAAACTTTATGCTCCCGCTCAGTCACGATGAGGTCGTTCATATGAAAGGCTCATTGATCAATAAAATGCCCGGAGATATCAATCAGAAATTCGCCCATCTGCGGTCCTTGTACGGGTACATGATGGCACATCCGGGGAAAAAACTTCTCTTTATGGGGGGAGAAATTGCCCAGTTCGCGGAGTGGAGTTTTGAACGTTCGCTCGATTGGCACCTCTTAGGCTATCCCCTCCACAGCGGTCTACAAAAAATGGTCTCGGATCTTAACGCACTCTATTCGCGCGAGCGCGCACTCCATCTTTTTGATGAGAAACGTGAAGGGTTTGAATGGATTGACGATCGCGATTACGGCCATAACTGCATCAGTTTTATCCGTAAAAGTGATATCCCGGAGGAAAACGTATATGTGGTGTGCAACTTTGCCGATCATACCCGGGAGAATTATTGTTTAGGGGTACCGTATGAGGGAGAATATACGGAAATTTTTAATTCCCAATCGCACTATTATGAGGGTTGGAACATCGGAAATACGGGTTCACTGAAGTCTGAAGAAAGAGTTATGCACGGGCGTCCCTATACGTTAACGCTAACCCTGCCGCCATTGGGAGTTCTCTATCTCAAACGGGATGTAGATAAAAATAATTGAGAACTCGCTACAATTATTGGAAAGATACTGTAATTTATTAGGAAGATGAGATCATGATATTACACGATTACGAATACGATCCGAAATACACAAAGAGTATCGCCTATTTTTCGATGGAGTTCGCGATCCATCAAGGGCTTAAAATATATTCAGGCGGACTCGGTTTTTTATCCGGTTCGCATATGCGCAGCGCCTATGATCTTCGTCAGAATGTTGTTGGAGTCGGTATTTTGTGGAGTTTCGGTTATTATGATCAGACCCGCAATCCCGATCGAAGCCTCAAAGCCGAGTTTGTCCGAAAGCATTACTATTTTCTCAAAGATTTGGGCATTCAGGCGAAAGTCACAATTCATTCCCAAGAGGTGTATGTCAAAGCGTTTTACCTCTCTCCGGATATTTTCAGCTCCGCCCCGTTGATATTGCTCTCCACCGATATCCCTGAAAACGACTTTTTGGCACGTACTATCACCCACAAATTGTACGATGCCAATGAAGAGACCCGAATTTCTCAAGAGATAGTTTTGGGAATCGGCGGAGTTAAGGTTCTCGAAGCGCTTAAACAAACCATTGATATCTATCACATGAATGAGGGGCACGCATTGCCACTTGTTTTTGAACTGTATGCTAAATACAAAAATATGGATGAAGTGAAAAAACGAGTCGTCTTTACAACCCATACTCCTGAAGATGCCGGAAATGAGCAGCACAATATCGATTTACTCCATAAGTTCGGTTTCTTCGACGGGTTAGAATTGGATACGGTTCGTTCCATTATGAAGATGGAAAATGAGCAAAACTTTAATCTCACCGTAGGGGCATTGCGTTCGTCTAAAATCACCAACGGTGTCTCCAAATTTCACGGAGAAGTGGCGAACCGTATGTGGAAAGATTGCGAAGGGCGTTCTGAAATTATTCATGTCACAAATGCACAAAATCGCCGTTTTTGGACCGATAAAGAGTTACTGGCGGCATTGGATGATCATGAAGATTATGAAATCATTAGCCGTAAAAAACATCTTAAGAGAACACTGTTTACCGTGGTCGCCGATCAGACCGGAAAGATGTTTAATCCTGATGTTCTGACCATTGTTTGGGCACGCCGATTTGCGGAGTACAAACGTCCAGGCCTTATCAAATACGATCTTGCCCGATTTAAAAAACTCCTCCAGCGTACCGAAGAACCGATACAGATTATTTGGGCGGGTAAACCTTATCCGTTTGATACCAATGCAATCAATGTTTTCAATGAGCTGATCCATATCAGCCATGATTATCCGAATATGGCAGTGTTAGTCGGCTATGAGCTTGATCTCTCCAGAATGCTCAAAAAAGGCTCAGACGTATGGCTCAATACTCCTCGTGTATCACGTGAAGCGAGTGGAACAAGCGGTATGACGGCGAGTATGAACGGCTCTATCCATTTCTCTACGGATGACGGATGGCACCCTGAATTTGCCAAACATACGATCAATTCGTTTACAATTCCACCGATTGACCACAGTCAGCCGATCGAGCTTCAAGACGCCGAAGACAATAAAAATATGTTGGACATACTCGAAAACGAGATTATTCCGATGTATTACAATAAGCAAGAGCAATGGACACAGATGATGAAAAATGCGATGGCACATGTTATCCCCGCATTTGATTCGGGACGTATGGCACATGAATACTACACCAAAATGTATGACGCTAAGTAGTGTTACTTCGTACAGCGTTTATTGCGAAAAAATTACTACGCTGTAAGCGCCGATAGAAACCGAAGCATAATAGGGTAGCCCATCACAATCGCCCTGATTTGCGATAATATCGGTACTGGGATGGTTGGCAAAATCGTCATTGTACCCTTCCCAATCACTGTTGAAACGGAGTTTCCAAGCCCCTTCGGCGGGAAAACCGATGACGTAGTCATTCTGAGCCTCATGGTAAAAATTAGCAACGATCACAACGTCGTCCGATACACCCCCCTTGTCCCAGCGATGATATGCAATAACTTTACGTTCATTGTTCAGATGGTACACCTGTGTAAACTGCCCGCACAAACCGCGTGTAAAGCCCTCACAGTTGGAACGCAACCGTATAAGATCTCGGTACAAGCGGACGATTCCGTGAAACTCAGCACATTGATCCCAATCAACCGGAACCGTATCACGAAACCATCCCCCCTCTAGGAACTCTTGACCTTGGAAAAGCATAGGAATACCGGGGGAGGTAAAGACCATTGCGGCGGCCAAGGTTGAACGTTTTCGTGCGTACCACCCTTTGGGGTCATTCGGATTGATCTCTTGGGGTACGCGAGCATGACCGTTTGCTACCTCATCATGCGATTCGCTGTAAATAACCCGATCAAAGGCATCATCGTTATAACGGTATAAGATGGCATCACGGATGGCATCGAGGGATCGCTGCTCGTCTTGGGGGGCAATTACCGCTTGACGTATGGGATGGACAAACATGGCGTCCCACTGAGAGGCGAATCCGGCTCCGCCGGCTCCTACTTCTTTGGTGAGCCATCTATTATTTTGAAGGTCCTCAGCGATGGTGACCCGACCGGGAAATTTCTGTGCGATTTGGCTATTGATCCATTGGAGCAGACTCCACCCCTCCGGAATATCCTGCTTATCGGAATCATTGATCATGCGGATAAATTGGGTACAGTCGAAGCGGATTCCGTCTAAATGGTACTCCTCAAACCACATCATGGCATTATCCAAGAGGTACTGACGAACCTCTCCCCGCCCGTAGTCGGGTCTGGTATCTCCCCATGGTGTGTGTGCTCTATCGTCGTTATAAAAATAGATTCCTCCAAGAGCGTTTTCGCTCCAGCCGTCAAACTGCCACAGATCAAGCTCACTTGGGCCAAGGTGGTTGTACACAACATCCAGTATCACCGCTATACCCGCTTGATGGGCACGCTTGATAAACTGCTTAAACGCCAACGGACCGCCGTAATCACTCTCTACCGAAAAAATATGGGCAGGATTATACCCCCATGAGTTCTCTCCCGCGAACTCTCCTATCGGCATAATCTGTATCGCATTGATACCGAGTTTTTTCAAATGACCCAGACGAGCAGATACCGATGAAAACTCCCCTTTGTGATTCACCTCTTCTTGATCATTGAAGGTTCCGATATGGAGTTCATAGATGATAAGTTCATTCCACGGATCGATATTAAAATCGTCCCCCTCCCAGTCAAAATGGATATCGTGAACGATGGCGTTCCCGACGGAACTTGTCACTTCACGGGCATAAGGATCGATACGTTTAAACTCTCCATTTTGTGTAAAGAGGTAAAATAGATACTGATCACCCGCATGAGCTTCAGCGATATTTATGTACCAATAACCATTTTCCTCTGAGTTCATCGGGTGCTTTGTGGCGTCCCATTTGTTGAACGATCCGATAAGCGATACCCTCAGTGCATTGGGTGCCCAAACGCGAAAGGCTACTCCATGAGAGTGCGGAATCGATCCCATTCCCTTGATTGCAGTTTCATCACTCATGGCTTAATTCTTCTTTTGACTAAGATGTGTGACTATATTGTATCGGATTTGTTGTTTTATAACAATTTATACCTATAATATACTAATTTAAACTATTTTAGTAATAAATACTATTTCCATTGAAAACTTGGATTGTAGAGCAATTTATTTTTGCGAAAAATCAAATCCATCTGTTTTAGTATCGTAGTAAGGATTTTGATCGTCTCCAACGCATAATCCCCTTTATTGAGCATAACACATTCGGCTTTATGGGCGAAAACGACATCCGATATCTCCGCACGGCTGGGGATGTTGGTCTTCATTTTATTTTCAAGTACCTGCGTTGCCAAGATAACGGGCATATGCGCCGCTGTGCAGAGATCCAGTATCTCTTCTTGCATGTAGGCCAAATTTTCAAACCCTATTTCAATCGCCAAATCACCGCGTGCGATCATAATTCCAGAATGGCCGTATTCGATTAAAGCTTCGAGGATGTCGGGGAGATTCTCTACCCCTTTTTGGGTTTCGATTTTGGCAACAATCCCGATTTCCCCTTTTTTCCCTAAGCGGTCGAGCTGTTCAATCAGATCACGGACATCCTCCGAAGTCTGGGCAAAGGATATGCCTATGATGTCGGCATATTCGCAAATATGGGGTAATACTTCTTTATCATGATTGCAGATTGCCTGTACCGCAATATCACTGTTCGGGAAATTTATCCCTTTTTCATCTTTGAGTGAGGTTCCGTTTGCATTGCGGGTCAAGACGGTGCACACGATACCATCTCCAAGTATTTCGTCAATCACCATTTCGATCTTCCCGTCATCCACAAAAACTTTGTCTCCGACATTGACTAAATTTTCCATATTCTCCAGGGTACATCCTACGACAGCGGCGTAGTGTTTCGCTCTTTTTTTGAGCGGCTGCTGATCGGGTGAATGGATCAGAACGCTATCTCCGCAAAAGAGCTTGATTTTTTTAGGTTTTCCCGATTTTTTTGACTTTTTGAAAGACGTTCTGATTTTCGGACCGGCGAGATCGACATAGATTTTTAAATCTTTTTCTGCGGAGCAAATTTTTTTAATTTCCCCTGCCATCTCTTTCCACGCTTTCGGATTATCATGTGCGGTATTGATACGAAACAGGTGAACACCCTCATACGCCAGATTGCGAAACCACTCCTTTTCATCCGAATACTCAGAGGGGACAGTAATCATGATTTTCGTTTTGTCGTTAGATGTGGAAAAAATTTCACTGTTTTTGTCCATAATGGCATGCGATTTTTCATAGCTTAAATGTGTTTTGGGATGATGCAGCTCTTTTTTGAGTGCGAGTGCGAGAATTTCCAACGCCACATTGATACTTGCTTCCATATGTGCCTGCGAACGGCCGAATGAGGATAAACCGACTTTAGTCAGATCATCTTGCATATGTGAGAAATCGTATTTGCGAAGATTGAGGTAGTATTTCATATTGAGTAAAGAGACATTCTCATTTTTTGTATCGACATTAAACGTCATTTTATCTTTCAGATCCAATAACCGCTCAAACAATTCTGCTAAAAAAACTTTTTTCATGATTCCCTCTTTATGTCAATTCAAGTCTGTAACTCTAAGTGTACGATAAAAAGATTATAAACAACACTTTTGTTTACAGATTGTAACAATAATAAGCTATTCTAGTGTACTATATTCGTAATCGCGTTGAACATTTTTGAGGGAATAAAAGCGTTAAAAATTTGCTCAATGCTTATCGTAAATCCAAATAAAGGCGAAATAATGATTAGCAATATACTCATGATGAGCGGGGTCAAGAGCTTAAAAGATGTCGATCTGACCGGTAAAAGGGTTTTGATCCGTGTAGACTTTAATGTTCCGATGGATGGCCATTTTAATATCTCGGATGACAGCCGTATACGTGCGGCGCTCCCTACCATTAACTATTGCATTGATCATAAAGTCTGTTCGATTTCTTTGGTGAGCCATTTGGGGCAACCTAAGAAAGGGTATGAAGAACGTTATTCGCTTCGTCATGTTCAAAAGCGTCTGGAACGTTTGCTGGATAAAAAAGTTGAGTTTATTGATAACATTGAGACCCTTAAATCTGAGAACTCCCATTGTTCGGTAGAGCGAATATTTTTGCTAGAGAACATCCGATTTTATGAAGGGGAGAAAAAAAATGATCCTCAATTTTGCAAACAATTAGCCGAGCTATGTGACGTCTACATTAACGATGCCTTCGGAACATCCCATCGTAAAGACGCTTCGACCTACGGAATAGCCGATTATGTCCCGATCAAAGTGGCTGGTTTTTTAATGATGAAAGAGATAGAAGCGTTTACCAAAGCGCTTGAAAAACCGATTCGTCCGATTGCATTGGTCGTCGGAGGTTCAAAAATCTCTTCTAAAATTACGCTCCTTAGCTCGGTAATGCCGAAAATCGACAAGCTTATTATCGGCGGTGCGATGAGCAATACCTTCTTAAAAGCGCTTGGTTACGATATGCAAGGTTCCTTAGTCGAGGATGATTTTGTAGAGATAGCCAAAGAGGTATTGAAAGAAGCCTCTTCCAAAGGGGTGAAAGTATACCTTCCGGTAGATGTGGTCTCTACCGATTCGATCGAAGCTCCGGTCGATGTCAGGGTAACGCCGGTTCAGGATATATTGGAGGGATTTCATGCCGTCGATATCGGACCTGCAACGCTAAAGCTTTTTTCGGAAGCTATAGAACTCTCCAATACAATCATTTGGAACGGTCCTATGGGGATATACGAGATAAGCCAATTTTCCAAAGGGACTTTCAAGCTTGCTTCAATCATTGCCGAAAGCTATGCGTTTAGCATCGTCGGAGGAGGGGATACTGCCGATGCCGTTGAAAAAGCGGGCGAAAAAGAGAAATTCAGCTTTATATCCACCGGAGGGGGAGCAAGCCTAGAGCTGCTGGAAGGGAAAATTCTCCCCGGTTTTGAGAAACTCGACCGGAAGTAACCATGATCACTGTTTATCATCGAAATAGCAATAACTCGTTTACAATCATCCCCTTTAGCGGAGTAAAGGGTTTTGCTGAACCGGAGAAGATCGTTTGGATCGATATCTTTCAGCCCAGTAGTGAGGATATCTTGGAAGTAGAAGCATTGTTTGATATTAAATTGCCTACAAAGCATGATCGTGAAGAGATTGAATTGAGTTCACGCTATTGGGAAGATAGCCGAAGCATTAAAATCAACTCCTATTTTTTCGTATCGTTTTTTTTCGTCGAAAATGCAAAAGCGCACTACAATGAAAGTGTCAGTTTCGTATTGCAGGACAATCTTTTATTTACCGTCCGAGACAGTGAACTCCAAACCTTTGATATGATGAGCAAAATGCTCTTATCCAATCCAAAAGAGCTTTATTCGGGATATGACATATTCATGCAAATATTTGATATACGAATCGACCGAGATGCCGATTTGCTGGAATATGCTTCCAGAGAGTGTGATGAAATCCGTAAAAAGCTTTTGTGGGAGCAGGATGTTCACTCCGTCGATTTGCTGAGAAAAATCTCTACGCTGCAGGAATTTACCCAAAAAGTGCGTCAATCGGTTTTTGATAAACGGCGTATATTGACCGCAATGGTGAAATCTCCCAAACTGTCACAACCTATAAAACAAGATATTTCGATTATGATGAAAGACCTGAATTCGTTGGTCGAGTTTATAACAATAGACGGCAATACCCTCGATAATCTTCAAAATCTCTTTTTGGCACAGACCAATATTGAACAAAACAAGATCATCAAACTGTTTACGGTTGCCAGTGTGGTTTTAATGCCTCCGACATTGATCGCAAGTATATACGGGATGAATTTTCACTTTATGCCGGAGCTTGATTGGCATTTAGGGTATCCGTTATCGCTAACCTTGATGTTCATCGCGGGGATAATACCGCTTGTTTATTTTCGTAATCGTGGCTGGCTCTAATCTTATCCGTGACACCCTTTTCCCGTGTAGCAGCTTTGTGCCGCTGCAATCTTTAAGAGTACTTTATCGAGGCTGAACGGCTCATTCAGGTCACTCAGAACTTCAGTATAAAACACCGCGCCGTCTTTGGAGATAACAAAGAGAGCTTTGGCAAACTCTCCGCCTAGCTCTCCTTCTGAGAGCCGTACTCCATAATAATCCCCGAACGCTTCATCATAGTCGTATCCTGCGAGCCACTCTTCCATCACGGGCATATCGCATTTTTCGGTAGCTACTATAAGGGCTTTTGTGATCCCTCCCAACGCATTGATATAAAGTAGTGAGTCCAACTCATGCAGTTGTCCCATCAAAGACTCATCGATAAAAGGGAGAGAGATAAGAAGTTGGGTTCCACCGTTTTGTCCGCCTATGCGAAAGAGCTCGCCTGCGCCGTTTTTAAGATCGACTTTTTCTGATGCGTAACCGATATCGAGGGGTATATCATCAAGAGTAAGAGTGTGGGTGTTGTAGCGAATTAGCATAACTGGCTCCTTGGATAGAGTGTTTAAGATAAAAACAGATCCCGATTATGCGGGATGGACATAACGAAGATGCTCGGCAATTTCGGTACCGATCACAAAATGTTCAATCGCATGAGCGGCTGTTTTGATGAAAGGGGGAACTTTATGAAGTTTGATACCGACATTTTTCATAGCATAGAGGGTATTGAGGCAGTATTGATCGACGATAAGGGTATGGCATTTGCCGATTACTTCAAGCAGTGCATAGTGTTCGCTAATGTGATGCGGATTTTTGGCTAAGGTTGTTTCGCATTCGCACGCTATCATCTTAGGGTCACTGACCATATCCCCAGAATATTTTTCCCACGGATTGAGTTTTGTTTCGATGTAGCGGTATCGTATGTCTTTACGATTTCCGACTACTTCATACAAAGAGAACATAGTACACGCACAGGGATTGTGATGGTATACGTTCTTTTTGTTATCCAGCGGAATAGCAACGATCATCTTTGGCTCCTCGTATTTCGAGAAATCCAATGCATTTTTTGTTCTGAATTATGATGATTGAAAAATGCACAGAAAAAATTATAAAATTAGTGTTTTTGATATAAAATA
>NZ_JAHFAQ010000138.1 GCF_023250475.1 Sulfuricurvum sp.
TACTTAGTTTTCAATGATCGCAAACTCAAACTCTAGGTCTTAAACTCAAGCCCTATCAGCGTTTGTGGACGGGAATTATAGGGGAAATCGTCTTAGATGTCAAGAGGTTTTCGAAAGAATTTACTAAAACGTAAAAAGAATGCTGTTTTAGTTATACGTGACAGATACATAACCGGTTTCAGGACGTACCGTAATCGTAGCATTACCATCAGTGTGTTGTAATGTAATTATAGTATTAGCATTTAAAAGTCCCGCGAAGGTCGTTGCAGGTAATCCTGCTGCAGTAAATCCATACGGTCTACCCAAGTTATCGAAACCTATACGACAATTACCACCTGTTACAGTAACTCCAGTAATGCCAAATTTTGTTGCTAAGTTAAAATCATCAACAGCAGTACCATTTATATCTGTTGTTGTTAATGGGTCTGTTGCAGTCATAGTGCCATTTAAAGTGGATATCAGGTAAGCAGGTTGACATAAATCTATAGCCCATTTATCTTGAAACCAAGTAGCATCAGTCGGATCAAATTTATCGTCTATCATAGCAAGATGTTGTGTATACCGAATATGGTTAGCTACTTGCTCAGCCGCTTGCTGTAATTGGTTAGATTTGAAATCAGGCATGGCAAGTACTGCCAAGATTCCTATCACTATAATAACAAATACCAATTCAAGCAAAGTAAAAGCAAACCGTTTCATTATAGAAACCTTTAGAAAACAAAATTCATTAAAAAACTATTATAACAAAAAAAGAGGTAAGGAGAGAAAAGAAGAAGCTGGATTCCCGCCTTCGCGGGAATGACAGGAAGGTTTAGATTTCGTCTGCGAGTTCGACGTTGTAGAGGATATCGTCTGTCGGATGACGGTACATCGGCATACCGAGACGTTTTTCATCTAAGATATGTCCGATAAATCCGATTGAACGTCCGACAACGAAGAATGCATTCAACGCACCCGCTTCGATAAAGCCGTCAATCTCATCTTCGCTGTAACCGAGTGCACGCCACATATCGACCATCAAGATACCGATGGTACCGTCAACATTCAAAATAAGGTTATCTTTTTTTGACGTTGTCAATTTTTCGACTTCAAGGGCAAAATCAAGCAACGGTGTGCTTGGAAAATGCTCAGCCGCATATTTTTTCAATCCCGATACACGAAGATCCGGGTTACGAACCGATTTGATACGGTGACCGATACCGGAGATGGTTTTACCCTCTTTTTTCATATAATCGATAAATTCAGCCGGAGACATGCCGCGGTCGTTTGCGTATTTGAAATAACGAGCCGCATCGTCAATCGCTCCACCGAAACGTGGTCCGATAGTAAGCAAACCGGTTACAAGGGAGCTGATAACATCTTTCCCTGCACGAGCGGTTACTTTTGCATTGTGTGCACCTGAAACGGCAGGACCGTGATCGGCAACGGTTTTAATAACCGTCTCAAGATAATCGGTTGCCCATTTCGGATAGCGTTTTTTGAACCAAAGGAGTGAAATAACATCACCGATACCGAAACCGGTTTCAGGAGTTGCCACTGAGCTGATCGGATAACCCGCATACGTTGCTTCATCACCACGGTCATCAGAGATCGTACAGATGAACTCTTTTTTACGGCGTACTTTCGGCACAGCGCGAAGTTCCGGCTCAACGATTTCACCGATAGTACCCGCTGCACGAAGTTTTCCGTACACTTCCGCTATTGTCTGCGGAAGATCGTTAAAGCTTGCTGGTACATAGATACCTGCTGCCGCCATCGCTTCATTTTTAGACGCGGCCGTCTCTGCATCCGCATTTGCCGAAGCACCCGCATGACCGAATTGGACACCTGAGCTGAAATGTTTAGCAATCGTACCGATACACCATGCAATAATCGGCTTTTTGATCTTGCCGGATTTTACCGCTTCGATCACTTTGTACTCTTCCGTTCCCCCTACTTCACCGAGAAGAACCATGTATTTAACTTCAGGGTTTCTCTCCATACGAAGAAGGTTATCGATAAATACCGATCCGACGAAACGGTCTCCGCCGATCGCAACACCCTCGGCAATACCGTCAGCATTGATAGAGATAATATTGGAAAGTTCATTGAACAACCCGCCAGAACGGGTTACCAATCCGCATGAACCTGCACGGTGCAATTTAGAATTAATGATATTTTCGATGGTTCCGCCGACGTTAGCGATTTTAAATCCGCCCGGTGCAATACCGCCGACCGTCGCAGGCCCGATAACAACCACACCCGCATCGCGAGCCGCTTGGTTCATTTTACGAGCAAGACGCTCAGGAATCCCCTCAGCCGTGACCATAACAGTTTTGAATTGTCCTTTGATCGCGATCGCTTCCATCGTAACGTCATACGCCGTACGGAAAGATCCGAAGTTCAAAAGAACGTCTGCATTCGGGAATGCCGCTGCCGCTTCGGTAGTATTGCGAAATACCGGAACCATAATCTCGTCCGGACCATAGAAAAACTTCTCGAATTTATTCCCTGAAGTCGGAGCAACGATTGCCGCAACCGAAGGTTTAACGCGATTGATTACATAGTCGTAATCCAACATACGTTGGATAGCGCTTGCGTTGTTGTTCCAAAAAATTGCTTGTGTATCTTTGGTAAATAAAGCACCCATCATTCTCTCCTTATTTCTCTAAAGCCATACGTACGATATCCGTTACGTGTGTTTCTGGCCCATAAACTTCGATATAGAGACCTAAACGGTCTGCCGCTTCTTTAATATCTTTGAGACCTTTTTCATAGTTCGGTCCGCCGCGACGTACATAAATACGTGTGTTATGCTCTTTCATACGATCCGCATACGTTTCAAATGATTGGATAATCCCCGTAAACGTTTTCGCAACATCGGTAAAGTTTGCAATCGCACCGCCGATGATAAGGATTTTATCGCGACCTTTCGGATCTTTGTGACGTGTCATAAGATCAAGAACTGTATCCGCGTAAAACTTGGTTTCTCCCGTAGTCGGTCCGCCGGAGTACTCACCGTAGTTGGCAAGATCGGCAACGTTTCCTGAGAGGTCGGCAATCGTATCGGCATACACAACCGATGCTCCACCGCCCGCAACCATAGTCCAGATACGTCCCATAGGATTAAGAATAGTAAGTTTCAATGAAGCACCCGATTTTGAATCGGCTTCGGCAATCGCTTTTTCTTCTGGAGACTGATCTTCCATTCCGAAAGCCGTCGGGAATTCAGCACCGCACCATGCATCACCCATCATAAAACCTGCCGTATCGTCAAGACGCGCCACAAGATCAAGGATATGCATATCGTTACCGATCATAACGATCGGATTGATTTCAAGATAAGCAAAATTTTGATCACGGTAGAATTTGTAAAACTGCTCGGCAAACGCGATAAAGCGCTCTTTGTTTTCAGCCGGAATACCGGATGGAACATTGGCACGGATAAGATGCTCGATTGAAGCGTCATCCATAGTAATAGGAATGGTCACTTCATTAACTTTTTCTTCCCATCCCTCTTCAACTTCCATACCGCCCTCAGCCGATAGGTAAAGAACGTCATCTTCACCGACCGTCGTTGCTGAAATATAGTACTCTTGATCTTGAGAGTGTGGAGTAAACGGCTCAACAATAAAATGGGTCAATGTCCCTTTTTGTCCTGAAAGAAGTGTCACTTCATGAGCAATCTTTTCGTCAATCCATTTAGCGGCATCTTCAAGCGTGACATCACCCGGTTTGGCAGTTTTAAATAATACAAGATCATTTTTCCCGCGTTTACCGAACAACATATCCGGTTTAGCAACCAATGCCTCTTGTTTTAACCACTCAAATCCGTGTTTTTGCGCACATGCGCGCAATTCATCACCATTGGTTACCAAAACTGATTTAAAACCGTAATGAAACCCACTGAAGTATTTTTCCCAATGTTTAGAGAAAATTGCTTTACCGTCGTATTCACGAATCGCTCTTTGAGCCATTGCAACTCCTTCGAATAATCTATTTAACGAAAATTATATCACTTATAGAGAATTTGAATGACTTCTGAAGAGTTTTGAGAAAAATATGCGGGCTATTTGTTTACTTTTGTAACATATGCCTCATATATCGGCTTTTTAATGTAACTTATTGTAACCTTTTTGGCTCCTTTGACCCTTTCGTCATCCAATCGATACTCTTCACAGTGAGTGATTCCGTAAAAACGGAGCCGTAATTGAAGTTTTTCATTCTCGGCATCTATGCAGTGAATATTATTTTGATGCAATTGGCTCGAAAGTTCTTTAGCAACATGCATCGGATAGGAAAAATGGTGCGTAGGAGTCTTCATAAATCGGTAAAAATAGTGGTTAAAAAAGACCGCTAAGGCATTGATAATCAACAATATAAATGCCGTATAAAAGAGAACACGATATCTTCTTCGAAATTCACGCAGACGAATACGATAGGTGTGTAAAAAAGTTTGTGCAGCGAGCGGTAACGCCAAAAGTAAAAAAGGGGCAAAGGTTTGCACTTCCACTTTTTGCCGAAAGGAAAGGAGCAATGAGATGAGAAATGCACTCATGGCGATCATCCAAATCAAATCCCACTCTTTGCCAATCATACGTCGATAAAGAACATAAAAGAGATAGATAAAGACTATCGGAGAAAAAATAGCGGTATAAACACCCAAAACATCTAAAAAACGGCTCTCGGGCAACCCGCCAATATGAATACCGTAGAAATAGAGAGAGATAGACAAGGCGATAATTCCAACGCTGCTGTAGACATACTCTTTTCGATACACTCCATAAAAGGTCACCGCGAAAAAAAGATAGGCAAAGGCAGGATCGATTCCGATAAGAAAAGGGATTAACCCTAGAGCCATTCGTCCATAATTCAAATGCAAATAGCCAAAAAGGAAAAGAGAAACTATGATCAACCCTGCATTATCGACTACCAACGCTGCACTGGTTACACCGGGAAGAAGGACATATATAAGTACGATCCATAATCGATCACCCGGACGTGAAACATAATGTTTGGATAGGCCATACAGTAAAACAACCGACAGCATATGCAACAGAATCATCGGAACCCTGAGCGCGTAATCGTTTTGTCCGAAAAGATGAAGGGAAGAAGAGATAAAAAGCTTCAGCGGTGATATTTCACCGTATAAAATTTGTGCCTCGTGATAGCCGATAGAGAGCCCTTGAATCTGCAGAAGGAGGATTAAAAAATTAATCCCAATAATTAAAAATAAAAGGGCTTTTTCTCTCATAGTTTTAGAAAGTTGTTCAGTATCTCATGTCCAAATTCACTCATGATCGATTCAGGGTGAAATTGAACACCGTAAATCGGTTTGCCTTTGATTTCCAATGCCATAATCTCATGGTCATCTTCACTGTAAGCCGTTGGAATAATTGATTCGGGAAGATTCTCCTGCTCAACAATCAAAGAGTG
>NZ_JAHFAQ010000139.1 GCF_023250475.1 Sulfuricurvum sp.
TGCTACCACGGACACAGCGATGCGTTATTGGTTCAAGCCGGTTCGGGTACCGTGACATTCGGAACACCGAGTTCTCCGGGAGTACCCGCTGATTTCGCTAAACACACGTTGTTGGCGGAGTATAACAATATCGAGAGTGTCAAACAATGTTTTGCCGACAGCCCAGGGATTGCTTGTGTCATCATCGAGCCGATTGCCGGCAATATGGGGCTTGTTCCGGCAACCAAAGATTTTCTTGCCGAACTTCGCACGGTATGTGATGAGTATGGTGCATTGTTGATTTTTGACGAAGTTATGAGCGGCTTTCGTGCGTGCTTACACGGAGCGGAGAGTATTACGGGAACCAAGCCGGACCTTGTGACTTTGGGTAAAGTAATCGGCGGCGGTATGCCGGTCGGTGCATTCGGAGGTCGTCGTGATATTATGGCACACCTCTCACCGGAGGGCGGTGTGTATCAGGCGGGAACTCTTAGCGGTAACCCTGTCGCAATGGCGGCGGGTCTTGCTTCTATCCGTAAGCTTAAAAACAATGCAAAAGTATTCGGTGTTCTCGAAGAGCGTGCAAAGCGTCTCATGAACGGGTTCGCAGAAGCGGCTGTGCAGAACAACATCGGGCTGCAAACCGATGTACGCGGTTCAATGTTCGGATTTTTCTTCTCAGATGAATCGGTAGGAAATTTTGCAGAAGCACTTAAAAGCGACACGGCTCGCTTCGCCCGTTTTCATGCCGCGATGCTCGATGCAGGGTTCTACTTCGCCTGTTCTCAGTTTGAGACAGGATTTATTTGTACTGCAACGACCGATGCCATGATCGAAGAGACCATCGCTGCCGCAAATAAAATCTTCGGGGAGCTGTAATGGAAAATCAAGAAGAGCATAAACCGCGTATTAAGCCGATTATAGAGGGGGCGGAGAGCCTTTCTTTGGGTATATCGATGGTAGTTGCTATTCTCATCGGTGTTGCGATCGGGCTGGGGCTTAAAAAGGTTACAGGGATTGCATGGTTATTATGGATCGGTGTTGCAATCGGTATTGCCGCTGCTGTCATGAATGTCTACAAAGCGTATAGCAAACAATACAAAGAGTTTGAGAAATTAGCCAAAGATCCTCGTTACAACATGGGGAAACAGCAAAAAGACGATGATGACGATGATGAGGAGTGATCATGTCTAGTTTTTTCGTTGCGATGCTCTCCTCTATGCTTATCGTTATGGGGTCACTTTATTCGTATCGCAATATGATTCAAAGCCGTGTCGCTGATGCTGATGTAGAGGATCATAAAGATGTGATCGATATGATGGATGATCCGTACGATTTGTATGAAGAGGAACGTGAACAAGAGATTACCGACATCAAGCAGATGATCAAAGAGGAAAAAGCTCGTCAAAAGAGCAATGTTATTCAAAATACAACACAAAATGCTTCGGCAATGGTATCCGTATACCGTTTAATACCGTACGCTTTTTTAATTTTAGGATTTATCGGACTTAACAACAGCCACGCATTGTCAATTTTACCCTATTTAATCGGGCTGGCGGTAGGAATGCCGATAGGATATCTACTTGCTAAAAAGATGTTTATTTCACAATCATAGGAACATTGATGGTTATTTTATTCTCTTTTTGATCGATGAAAAGGTTATTCTCTTCCGCTAAATGGGTGATCTCGGGGAGATATTTGCGAATAATCGATTCGGCGGAAATCTCGATGGAAAAGAGAGAATATTTTTCCCCCTCAAATTTTATATGCTCTCCGACACGGAAAAACAAACGGGTCAATATCTTTTCATTATTTCCCATAGAGATATAAATTTTATTGAGTAGCTTGATAAATATTTCGGTGTGAAGGCGGATTTCAGGGATAGTCGGATCGAGTTCTTTCAGGTATTTTGTGGATGAACCGATTGAATTAGAACTGATACACAAATCGATCAAGGTGTAGACATTCACCAGTTGACCGTCAGGTTTTTGCGCGGTAAATTGGAAAGAGGGGAGCTGATAGAGGCGTATACCGATCTGCTCTTCATCTTCATATCCGACCGTAATTCCGAAAAATTTAAACCGTCCGAATTCGAGCTCTAAAAAAGTTGTTTTAAATCCGAAAGATGAATTAGCGTAGGTGGTCGCTATTTTATAGATGGCAGAAGCCTCTATCGCACCGAGGAGGTATTGCGCCTCGGTGTTGAGCGACACGATTTTTCCATTGGAATTAAAAAGGATAAACGGATTAAAATCGTATTCAATCCACTGCTGATCGAAAGTCATCAGTCCTCGATATAGTTTTTAAGTTTACGACCCACTTTAGGGTGTTTGAGCTTTTTGATGGCGCTGCTTTCGATTTGACGGACACGCTCACGGGTAACGTTAAGCTCTTTTCCGATCTCTTCGAGAGTACGGTCACTTTCGTCATCCATAATACCAAATCGCATTTTGATAACCGCTTTTTCCCGCTCGTTAAGCTGTTCGAGAACGCTTTCGATTTGGACTTTCAAATCGTCTTTCAAAATTGCATCCGATGGAGAGAGAGACATTTTGTCTTCGATGAAATCTCCGAAACGTCCGTCTTCTTCATTTCCGATCGGAGCTTCGAGTGAAATCGGCTCTTTGGTAATTTTGATAACGTTTTTAACTTTCTCAACCGACAAGCCAACTTCTTCCGCAATGGTTTCGACATCCGGCTCTTTTCCGTGTTCTTGAAGATGTTTGCGCATAATTTTATTGATACGGTTGATTGTCTCGATCATGTGGATCGGGATACGGATCGTACGTGCCTGGTCAGCAATCGCACGGCTGATCGCCTGACGGATCCACCATGTCGCATAGGTCGAGAATTTATACCCTTTTTGGTATTCGAACTTATCGACCGCTTTCATGAGTCCGATGTTCCCCTCTTGAATCAGATCAAGAAACGGCAACCCGCGGTTGGTATAACGTTTGGCAATCGAGACAACGAGACGAAGATTCGACTTGGCCATACGGGTTTTGGAAACTTCCGAAATATTTTTACCCCGTTTGATCTGTTCCAAAATATCGGCCAATTTGTCCGGTTCCATATTGAAGCCACCCTTGGAAGCCTCTTTGGTCTGAATCAGTTTTTTGATCTCCATATAGGTGCTGACCATGGTTGCTTCAGGCACTTTCGTCGCGATCTCTTCTTTGGTCAAATCGCAGATTTTATTCAAAATCAACGTATGATTCTTTTTAAGCTGATCGTTAAAAAGAGGAAGTTTGTACTCAAGACGTTTCAATTCACGATCAAAACCTTCATCACTGCGCAATGCCGTTTCCATAGAACGGACAAGCTCATTGATGAGTTTAGAGGTCGGTCCGAGGTCAAGCAATGCCTCTTTAAGCATTTTTTTCTTGAAGCTGACGTTGAGAAAGAAGAGGACGTAGTCGGCATCCATCTCATCAATCGTACACTCTTCCAACATTTTTTCAGTTGCTTTTACCCACTCTTTTTTCGCTTTTTCGAGCGCTTTAAAAGAGGTTACAACTTTTTCTACCCGTTTTTTATCTTTAACGGAAGGAGCTTTTTCATTCGTTTCTTCTTCATCGGCATCATCATCTTCGCTGTCATCGTCCGCTTCTTCTTCTGATTCTTCAAAACTTTTGAAAAGTTCTTTAACCCGACGTTCGCGGTTAATAAGAGGATCTTTATAATCGAGGATAAAATCGATCAGATATGGGACGGAACAGATCGCATCAATGATAATCCCTTCTCCCATCTCCATACGTTTGGAAATTTCAACTTCTTCTTCTTTGGTAAGAAGGGGAATCTGACCCATTTCACGCAGGTACATACGTACCGGTGAATCAGAACGTGACCACTCAAGAAGCTCATGTTGTTTGAGAATATCAAACTCATCACCGCTCGCTTCTTCGATATATTTAAGCTGAGCGGCACGTTTGGCAGCCGCTTCTTGCTGATTGAGCATTTTGGCATGTTCAGAAGAGGTAAAGAGGCAGATTTTATGTTTCTGAGCCAATTTAAGGATGTTTTTTGCTTGCGCAAGGGTAGGTTGTTTGTCAAAAGGATCGACAATTGTTTCATAAGTGAGACAATTTTTAGATTTATGTTCGGCAAATAGGGTTTCGAGATGTTTATTTAGATCTTTGACACTCATACGAGGAGGACTCCCTTAACGTTTAAAAAGAGGGGGATTATACCGAAATTTTTCTTAAACAGTAGTATATGTTTAGATTTTTACCGTATTCGATACAGTGGAACACTTGTTGCTATGAAAGTCTCAATACTCCACAAGGATGATAAATGCAGACCGGATATTATGCGGCAACAGGGGGAATGGTAGCGCAATTTAATCGTATGGACACGATTGCGTCGAACCTTGCCAATGCCAATACTGCGGGATACAAGCGGGATCAGTTGATAACGGGAGATTTTGAACGTCTTTATAAAACGGCTCAAAGCAATCTACCAATCGCCAATCATACTGAAGAGGCGGCTCAGTATTTTAACCGCTCTCTTGCGCGTGTTCCTCAAATTACCGATGCCTATACCGATCATACTCTGGGTGCAATGCAGCGCACGGATAATACATTTGATTTGGCACTATCAAAAGAGGGACAGTTTTTTGCAGTCCAAACTCCTCAGGGGGTCCGTCTTACACGAGATGGAACTTTTACCCTGAATGATGAGGGAAAACTGGTCAACAAACAGGGACATGAAGTTCTCTCTGCCGATAAAACACCGATAACATTTAATCCGCAGGACAGTATTATCACTATTGATAAAAACGGTCAAGTCTCAACCAATGTTCCCGGATCGAATCAGATGGTCGCCAATAAAAAGCTATTGGTTGTCGAACCGCAAAATATCCGTAATCTTGCCAAAGAGGGGAATAATCTCTATACCCCTGACGCAGCAGATCCCCTGACTCCCTTGGCGGAAAGCGGAAGTGTTATGCAGGGATTTGTCGAAAAAAGCAACGTTAACGCAGTGAACGAAATGATTTCATTGGTCGAAGCAAACCGTTTGGTAGGGATGTACCAAAAAGCGATGGATACACAGATGAATGATATGAATAAAGACGCGATTGAAAAACTCGCGGTAACACGTCGATAAGATAAGGAGATAAGACTATGATGCAATCGCTCTATACCAGCTCTACCGGGATGCTGGCCATGCAAACCCAAATCGATACCACCGCCAATAATATTGCCAACGTTAACACCATGGGATACAAAAAATCCCGTGCCGAATTTGCCGATTTGATGTACAAAGTCATGACGTATGCCGGAACCTCTACCAGTGATACAACCAAATCACCGACAGGGATTGAAGTGGGTCTCGGGGTTCGACCGACAGCGATCAATAAAGTTTTTACCGAGGGAAGTTTGAAACAAACCGATAATACCCTTGATCTTGCAATTACCGGAAAAGGGTTTTTTAAA
>NZ_JAHFAQ010000036.1 GCF_023250475.1 Sulfuricurvum sp.
CATTGCTCTATCTCAGCCGTAAAGAGATCGAACACGCCCTTGTGGAGGATCAAGATTTTTATATCGCCTCGATGTCGGCGCGTGTTGTATCGTATAAAGGTTTGATTATGCCGACGCATATCAAAGAGTTTTATACCGATTTGCAGAACGAAAATTTTAAAATCTCGTTTGCCCTTTTTCATCAGCGTTTTTCGACCAATACTCTCCCTAAATGGCGTTTGGCTCAACCGTTTCGTGCGGTTGCCCATAACGGTGAGATCAACTCGGTCGAAGCAAACCGTTTTAATGTTGCGGTTAAATCCGAATCGATTAAAAGTGAAGTGTTCACCGATGAAGAGATTGCCCGTCTTTTACCGATCCTCCAACCGGGCGGATCGGACAGTGCGAGCGCCGATAACTTTTTTGAGTTTTTGATCATCAACGGGATGGATTTTTTCAAAGCGGCGCGTGCGGTAATCCCGGCTCCGTGGCAAAATGCTCCCCATATGGATCCACAGCTACGTGCATTTTATGAGTACCACTCTACCGTTTTCGAAGCATGGGACGGTCCTGCGGCATTCTCACTGACCGATGGGCGCTATATCGGATGTGTTCTTGATCGTAACGGTCTTCGACCTTCAAAATACATCATTACGAATAACGATACTCTCTTGATCGCCAGTGAATACGGAGTTATCGATATTCCCGAAGATCAGATTAAAGAGCGCGGGCGTTTGCAGTCAGGGCAAATGATCGGGCTGGATTTGAAATTCGGAAAAGTTCTCAAAGACGAAGATATCAATCAATATCTCAAATCATCCAACCCGTATATGAAATGGTTGAATGACCATATGATCTATCTCCAAGAGCATGTCGATGAGAAATATATTACCCGATGTGATTATGATGAGACGAATCTGATTGAGCGTCAGCGCTATTTCAACATCACTCAAGAGGTGGTTGAACAGGTCATTGAGCCAATGATGCGCGATGGCAAAGAGGCGGTCGGATCGATGGGGGATGATACCCCTTTGGCGGCATTTAGCAGTGTACAGCGTAATTTTTCTGATTATTTCAAACAACGTTTCGCCCAAGTTACCAATCCGCCGATTGACCCGATCCGCGAAAAAGTGGTGATGAGTTTGAATACCGGATTCGGAGAAACGCATAATATTCTGGATGAGATTCCCTCTCATGCAAATCGTCTTAAAGCGATTTCACCGATCATTATCCGTGAAAAACTCGAAGTACTCAAATCGTTCGGAGATAAAAAATCACCGCGCTATCAATCGTTTTATACGAATCAAGAATTTTCAACAGCGTATTCAGGCTCATTGAAATCAGCTCTTGAGTCGTTGGTGGAGCAGGTTGTCAAAGCGATTCGCGAAGAGGGTGTCCGTATTGTTATTCTTGATGACAGCGGCTTTGACAAAGATCACAAAGCGATTCCGATGGCAATGGCGGTCGGACGTATCAGCCGTGCCTTGCTGGATGCGCGTATCCGCCATTTGGCATCGATTGTCGCCTGTACGTCTGAAGTGGTTGATTCTCACGGTGCGGCAACATTGATCGCTTACGGTGCGAGTGCCGTCTATCCGAGTCTTTTGTTCGCTACCGTTGCGGCGCGTGCTGAACGCAGTGTTACTGACGTTAGTTGTTCGGAAGCGTTCAAATCCGTCCACCATGCACTCAATGCCGGACTTTTGAAAATTATGTCGAAAATGGGGATCGCAACCATCGCATCGTACCGCAACTCAGGACTTTTCGATGTCATCGGATTGAGCCGTGAGATCGTTCATGAGTGTTTCGGTGAATCGCATGTAATGATTCCGGGACTTACTTACGACGATATTGACGCACGATTGGATCGCAACCATAAAGATGCCTTCGAAGTCGGTGGATTTAACCGTATTTTCCCGCTTAAAATCGGGGGATACTATAAATTTTACAACGGTCAAGAGCATCACGACTTTAATCCGGATGTGATCCATGCGATCCACCGTGTTTCCAAAAGCGGCAAGCGTGAAGATTTTGATAAATTAAGCGCTTTGGTCAATAGCCGAGGGCAGAAATTTATCCGTGATTTCTTTGAGTTTAAATCCGATCGTTCAAGCATTGATATCTCTGAAGTAGAACCGAAAGAGGCTATCTTTAAACGGTTTGCCTCTGCGGCAATGTCTTTGGGGTCAATCTCTCCGGAAGCGCATGAGTGTATTGCGGTGGCGATGAACACTATCGGCGCACAGAGCAACTCGGGTGAGGGGGGAGAAGATGCCGCACGTTTCGGAACTCTCAAAAACTCTAAAATCAAACAGGTTGCATCGGGACGCTTCGGGGTTACTCCGGCGTATCTCCGCTCCGCCGAAGAGATTCAGATTAAAGTAGCCCAAGGGGCTAAACCGGGTGAGGGGGGACAGCTTCCGGGTCATAAAGTGAGCGGTCTTATCGCCCGTCTTCGCTACACGATGCCGGGTGTTACCCTGATCTCGCCTCCGCCGCACCACGATATCTATTCGATCGAGGATTTGGCACAGCTTATTTTTGATATGAAACAGGTCAATCCGACAGCCAAAGTAGCGGTTAAACTCGTCTCTTCTGCGGGTGTCGGAACGATTGCGGCCGGGGTTGCAAAAGCGTATGCCGACAAAATTATCATCTCCGGCGGGGACGGCGGTACCGGTGCGGCACCATTGACGTCGATCAAATTTGCGGGGAATCCGTGGGAACTCGGACTTTCCGAAGCGCACAATGCTCTCAAAGTTAACAACTTGCGCGGATTGGTACATGTCCAAACCGACGGCGGTCTTAAAACCGGTACAGACATTCTTAAAGCGGCACTCTTAGGTGCTGAGAGTTATGCATTCGGTACAGGTGCTTTGACCATTATCGGATGTAAAATGCTCCGCATCTGCCACGTCAACAAATGTTCGGTAGGGATTGCAACGCAAAACGAAAAACTTCGAAGCGAGTATTTCAACGGAACGGTTGAACAGCTTATCAATTATTTCACCTATTTGGCGGAAGATGTTCGCAAACTAATGGCGCAGTTGGGCTATAGAACGATGGAAGAGCTTGTGGGGCGAAGCGATTTGCTTCGGGTGATTGATACTGAGTTTGCGAAAAAATTCGATTTCGGTTCCGTATTGCATCGTGAAGCGGGGGTTAATACCTGTCAATCTCCGAGCAATGAGCCGTTTGATTTGAATGAGTTTGAACAAGAGGTCCTTGCCGAAGCGATGGATGCGATCAAAAATCCGGAACGCCCAATTAAAATTGTTCGTGATATCTGCAATCTAAACCGTAGTTTCGGTGCACGCATCAGCGGTGAGATTGCACAATTTTACGGGGATTCCGGGCTTAAAGAGAATACGATTAAAATCAATCTTAAAGGGATCGCAGGTCAGGCGCTCGGCGCATTTTTGATCAACGGGGTCTCTATCCGTCTTGAGGGTGTCGCGAACGATTATATCGGTAAAGGGATGCACGGCGGTAAAATCGTCATCCGTTCTCAAAATCAAGGTGAAGCGTTCAGTGCCGGCGGAAATACTTGTCTTTACGGTGCAACCGGAGGTAAACTCTTTATCTCCGGTTCAGTCGGAGAGCGTTTCGCGGTTCGTAACTCGGGTGCCCTTGCTATCGTTGAGGGGACAGGGGATAATGCGTGTGAATATATGACCGGCGGGGTTGCGGTAATCCTCGGGAAAACGGGTATCAACTTCGGTGCGGGGATGACGGGCGGTTTTGCCTTCGTTTACGACCAAGACCACAGTTTTGTCGAAAATGTTAACCGCGAACTGATCGATGCACTCCGCATCGACACGGATGACGGAGATGAGGCACGCCATTATCTCAAACGTTTATTGAAAGAGTATGTTGCTGAAACCGAGAGTGAAATGGCACAAAACCTGCTCAAAAATTTCCGTGTCGAAATCCGGAATTTCTGGCTTGTTCGACCGAAAAACTTAACCAAATTGCCACTCAATCCGGATAAAGGGGACTAAGAAATATGAGAGAATTTTTAACGATTGAGCGAATCGAGTCCACGAAACGCCTTGTTTTACAACGATTAAAAGATTTTAGCGAGATTTACGAACCGATGGGTGCTAGCGATGCCTCTTCACAGAGCGACCGCTGTATTCAGTGCGGCGACCCGTTTTGTTTGAACAAATGTCCGTTGCACAACTATATCCCGCAATGGCTCAAAGCGGTGGCGGAAAAAGATCTGAAATTTGCATTTAACCTCTCCAACGAGCCCTCACCGTTTCCTGAAGTGATGGGGCGCGTGTGTCCGCATGATCGCCTATGCGAGGGGGACTGCACCCTTAATGACGGCCACGGAGCGATTACCATCGGAGGGATCGAGACATTTATCAACGAAGAGGGATTCCGCCAAGGGTTTAAACCTTATTTCCCGGGGATTACGACGGATAAAAAAGTAGCGATTATCGGTTCAGGCCCTGCGGGTCTTTCGGCGGCGACTTATTTGCTCCGTTCGGGGATCGCGGTAACCATGTATGAGAGAAGCGATCGTGCGGGAGGACTCCTTACCTATGGTATCCCTAATTTCAAACTGGATAAAAAGATCGTAGAACGACGTGTCAACCTATTGATTGACGCAGGATTGAAATTGGTGCTGAATTGCGAAGTCGGAAAAGATATCGAATTTGACGCGATTGCCGATCAGCATGATGCCCTCTTTATCGGTATCGGTGCAACCAAAGCAAAGGGTGCCAAAATCGCCGGGGAAAACGCATCAAATGTCTATATGTCGATGGAGTATTTGACCGCAATCCAGCGTAAAAATTTTGGCCTCAGCTACGAGAAAAAGTTTGACTTTAAAGACCTTGAAGTTGTCGTAATCGGCGGCGGTGACACGGCTATGGACTGTGTCCGCACGGCAAAACGTGAAGGGGCTAAAAACGTAACGTGCCTTTATCGCCGTGATGCCCATAATATGCCGGGTTCAGTCAAAGAGTACAAAAATGCGATCGAAGAGGGAGTTGACTTTACGTTTAACGCCTCTCCGAAAGAGGTTATTTTAAGTGACGGCGGTAAAGCGGTCGGTATCCATATGTCCAAGACGATTCTCGGGGCCAAAGATGAGTCCGGTCGTCAAAAGATGGAAGAGGTCAAAGGGGGAGATTTCAACGTCAACGCCGATGTCATTATCATGGCGCTCGGATTTGATCCGGTTGTCCCCCCTTTTCTCGCAGAAAATGGAATCGAAGTGAACGGATGGGGCGGTATTACCGTCAATGAGAAGCATGAAACAACTACCTCTGGAATCTATGCCGGCGGTGATTGCTATCGCGGTGCGGATTTAGTGGTCACGGCTGCGTATGACGGCCGTGAAGCGGCACGTTCGATCGTAAAATCATTGTTGGGTTAATGGAAGATTTTGTCAATGCGGCAGTTGCCGCATGCCAAGAGATACATGCCTTTATAGAACAAGGCGATCCCTCCTTGTACCGTTCGCATGAGAAAGGTGCTGGGGGTGACATCAGCAACGGTGCCGACTTAAGTGCCGAAGCGATCTGTTTCAGGTATCTTTCACCCTATGGATCGGTATTTTCCGAAGAGAGCGGCTGGATGAGCCCGGAATCTTCGGTCAATATCATTCTCGATCCTATTGACGGGAGTGATAATTTTATTTCCAAACTTCCTTATTACGGTATTTCAATAGCCCGCGTAAGCGAAGGAAAAACGACAGAGGCCGTCGTGTGCAATCTTGCAAACGGCGATTTGTTTGTCCGTACATTGGAAGAGTATTATTGTACATCACTGCATAATTTCACCCAAAAACATGAAATCATAATCAATCTTTCCGCTAAAATCGGTCTATTTGAGAAGGCTCCGGAACATCCCGAGTTGATCCGAAAACTGATGGAAAAAAAGTTGAAATTCAGATCCCCGGGAGCCTTGGCTCTCTCATTGGCCTATGCCCCTTATGTGAAATATGTGCTATTTTTGGGTACAATGCGGCCATACGATATCCAAGCCGGACTATTCTTGAGTCAACACCTTCATGTGTTGCAAGACGATAGATATATCCTGATTTGTGCGGATAAAGAGCTTTTTGAGCAGATACGTTTGATTGTAGAAAAGGAGTATTTTTGAGTCTATTTAACCTGTTCGGGGACTCCGAAAAGAAAAAACAACCCACTAAAAGCGAGGCTCCGTCTCACTGGGTAAAATGCCCTTCGTGCCAGTCACTGATGTATTATAAAGAGATTGAAAAACAAAACCATGTATGTCCTAAATGCGGATTTCATCTTCGTATCGGTGTCAAGGAGCGGCTTGCTCTGATCGCAGATGAGGGGAGTTTTGTCGAATTTGACAGCAACCTCCGTCCGGTTGACCCTCTGAATTTTGTCGATAAAAAAAGTTATGCGGCACGTATCGAAGAGGGGTATGCCAAGAACGGAACCTACTCATCGGTCGTGAGCGGTGAGTGTACGATCAACGAGGTTCCCGCACAGCTAGTCGTCTTTGATTTTAACTTTATGGGCGGATCTCTCGGGTCGGTCGAGGGGGAAAAAATCGTCCGTGCGGTCAATCGTGCGTTAGCGAAACGGACGGGACTGATTATTGTCAGTGCCAGCGGCGGTGCTCGTATGCAGGAGAGTACCTTTTCTCTCATGCAGATGTCTAAAACTTCTGCGGCATTGGCAAAATTGTCTGATGCAAAACTTCCGTATATCTCACTCCTTACCGATCCGACGATGGGTGGTGTAAGTGCCTCTTTCGCAACGCTTGGGGATATCATCATTGCTGAACCGGGCGCATTGGTCGGGTTTGCAGGTCAGCGCGTTATCAAACAAACCATCGGTAGCGACCTTCCAGAGGGGTTTCAGCGTGCCGAATTTTTGCTCGAAAAAGGGTCAATCGACATGATCGTGGAGCGGAGCGAACTTAAAGAGACGTTGAGCGATATGCTCAAACTTCTGCTTCCGTAAATATGCAGCTTTACGCCCTTTGTGATGCCCAGGCGCTTCGCAAAAGCGGAGTGGATATCCTCTCTTTTGCCAAGCGTGCCAAATCATTAGGTGCGGGCGTCCTTCAATACCGTAACAAACACTCCGATGTCGCTACAATTAAGACGGAACTGATAGCCCTCCGCCAAATTTGGGAAGGGTTTTTGATCATTAACGACCATTATGAATTGGCTTCTTTTTGTGACGGTGTTCATATCGGTCAGGAAGATTTGTATGCGATTGATTCCGATCCTGAACGGGCAATAAAGATCTTGAAAATGGCGATCGGCGAAGATAAACTGATCGGTCTCTCTACCCACAATGCACGAGAGATAGAAATTGCGAACCGACTTGATCTCAATTATGTCGGATTGGGAGCATATCGTCCTACGTCAACGAAGTCGGAAGCTAAAGTGCTGGGCGAGAAGCTCGATGAGATAGCCGCTTTCTCAACGCACCCTGTTGCTGCCATCGGGGGGGTGAAACTCGAGGATCGTTTTAAGAACGTAACCTACCATGTCATCGGAAGCGGATTATTGTGAATATTTCTATTGTTACGATTGCAAAAAAAGAGCGTTCTTTGTACGATCCGCTCTACCAAGAGCAGATGAAGATGATCTCCCGCTTTGCCAAAGTGGAGGATATTGAACTCTTTCCCAAAGAGGTTGTCAAAGCGCATACTATCAGTGCTGAATCGTCGCAAGCGGCCTATTCGAAACTATTATTACCGATGTTGGGTAAAAACTACTCGATTGCGCTTCATCCCGAGGGGAAAAAAATGGACAGCTTTGCATTTAGTAAGCTTATAAGTGATAAGATTTCGGTGCAATTTTTTATAGGCGGTGCATACGGCTTTGAAAAAAGTTTCGTAGATCAGTGCGATGCGGCCATCAGTCTCTCTGAGATGACGATGAGCCATAAAATCGCAAAAGCGGTACTGCTAGAGCAGATATACCGTGCCTATTCATTGTTAACAAACCATCCGTACCACAAATGAGGAGCATTGATGAGAGACCATGAGCTGCACTATTTCGAGGAGATATTACTGACCCGAAAAACTCAGATTATCAAAAATCTTACCGGCGTTGAGAGTGAAATGAATCAGCTGCGTGAGATGGAACTCAATGACGAAGGTGATTACGCATCGGCGAGTAATGACAATATGGTTGAAAATGCAATCGGTTCACAGCAAATGCATGAACTCGAAGAAATTGAAGCGGCACTCGGCAAAATCAAAGCCAAACAATACGGTATTTGTGAAATGTGTGAAGATGACATCGGTTTTCAACGGCTGAAAGTTAAACCGCATGCAAAATATTGTATCGTATGCCGTCCGATCGTTGAAAAAAACAAACACTAAAAGGATCAGAAAATGCAATTAAAACGGTATACCATCGCATCGCTTATATTAATGATTTTAGTCGCTGCGGCGGTTTATTCGATCGATAGTGAATCAATATCTTTTGATTTGTTAGGGATGCATTTTCCGAATCTTCCGATTGCATTTTGGGTAGTTGTTCCTCTGGCGATTATGTATGTAGCCAGTTTGCTCCATATGGGTGTTTTTGCACTGGTCGGAAACTTCAAGCTTCGACGTTTGAACAAAGACCACGAAAAAATGATCGATGCTCTTCGCGATGCACTGCTCGGTGTAGGTGAGCGCAATTACGTTTACAAAAGTGATGCGTATAAACTAATGGGTAAGCTGATAGATAATGCTTTGATCTTGCCTTATGAGACCCTTCGCATCGTCGGGAACGAAAAAATCGATGAAGCGCTTGAATTGATGCGGAATGTTAAAGAGAAGAAAAAAGTGGAAATCAAAAAATTCCATTTGGCATCCAATACATCCCTTGTGATTCAAAACAACCTTAACCGTTTTGAACGCGGTGAGATAGATGCCGACAGTATCCTTGCCCGTCCCGATAGCTATGGCGAGATCGTATGCGCCAAAGCGTATGAGTCCTATGTCAAAACGGCGTCGGTCGGATCGGTGATTAAATTTAAACACCACTTCAGTAAAGTTTCATTGATCGATTTCGTTCAACGGATCAATGCGGCAGAAAACGGTATTCAAATCACTAATGAAGAGTTGATCACTGTTTTTGCATCTTTGAAGCTTGAAACCAATGATTGGATTGATCTCTCTGCAGCAATGTCTAAAAACATGCTTCCCGAGCAGCGTATCCGTCTTTTCGAGATGTTGAGCGAACACAATGACGACGCTATGGAAGGGTACCTCTATACCCTGTATGATTTGCAAATGATCGATACGGCGAATGAGATTTTGAATAATACGGCTCATGCCGATTATCAGATTTTCAAAGCGTATCGTGATCTTAAACGTGCTAATAAGCACTACGATATCGCTATCTTCCTACGTAGAAGCTGTTAATTAACAAAGGCGGCACTTTAGTCGCCTTTTCTCTTCAAGGTATTTTTTTATGACTCCAAAACTCTCTTTTGATACTCCCGTTTATGCTCTTGCCCCTCTTGCAGGCTACACCGATTTGCCGTTTCGCAATGTCGTTAAAAAATTCGGTGCCGATTTGACGGTGAGCGAGATGATCAGTTCCAATGCCCTCGCCTACGGTTCGGCAAAAACGATTCGTATGTTGGAGAGAAGCCCGAACGAAGATCCCTATTCGGTTCAGATAGCCGGTGCGGAGGAAGATATCGTCCGACGGGCGGTAGAGGTACTCAATGGTGTAGAGGATATCGATATTATCGATCTTAACTGCGGATGTCCGGTTCCGAAAATCGTCTGTCACGGTTCGGGAAGCGCATTGCTGAATGATTTGCCCCGTATGGCGCGAATTATTGAAATGATTAAAAAAACCTCCAACAAATCGACGCTCAGTGTCAAAATCCGACTGGGATTTGAATCCAAAAATCATATTGAGATTGCCAAGCTCGTCGAATCGTGCGGTGCCGATTTTCTTGCCGTACACGGACGTACCCGTGCGGGAAAATTTAAAGCCCCCGTGGATTATGACGCTATCGGCGAGATCAAAGCGTCTGTGGGAATCCCAGTGATTGCCAATGGGGATATAGATTCATTTGAAAAAGCGCAATGGGTGCTGGAGCATACGAAAGCGGACGGTGTAATGATTGGTCGCGGAGCGGTAGGGGCGCCATGGATTTTTCATCAGCTCAAAACGGGCAGTTCAACCGTTGATCCTCTGATCAAACATGCGATTATAATGGAGCATTTGGACGGTATGGTGAGCTGTTACGGTCCACGCGGCGTCGTGACGTTCCGCAAGCATGTCCATACCTATTCAAAAGGGTATGAGGGGGCATCGGCGTTGCGCGATCTCGTCAACCGTATCGATGATCCGATCCACTTTCGTGCTGTGGTAGATGAGTTTTTTCTCACTCATCGTCAAATCGGTGAGGGGTTTAAGGCTTCAGATATGAAGTGTGAGTGTTGATTACTCATCACTGTATATAATTCGATTCCGTCCCGCATTTTTAGCTTGATACATGAGCTTATCGGCATGATTTAAGAGTATATCGAAGGTATGGCGGTGTTCTGATATGGTTGTAACGCCAAAACTGACGCTAAACGTAATTTCCGTATTGTTGATAGGAACACGTACCTCCTCGATCCTCTTTTGTAGTTTCTTGGCTAGAGCTACAGCTTCATTTAAAGCAGTATTGGGCATTAATATAACGAACTCTTCGCCTCCGATGCGGGCAAAAATATCATTTTGTCGTATTCGTCCTTGAACTGCTTCAACCAATGAAATGAGTACTTTGTCTCCTGCATGATGTCCGTAGGTATCATTGATGGATTTAAATAAATCGATGTCAAATAGCATAAGAGAAAGATCGGATTGATATCGTAATCCTCTGTTTACTTCTTCTTCGGCACGCTCTAGTAAAAATCGACGATTGTAGATATGGGTTAATGGATCGGTTGTGGCGAGTTCGAATAGTTTTTGATTAGCCAGCTGTAACGCAGATGTTTTTTCAGCAACTTGATTTTCTAAATTTTTAGAGAGGATTTCTAGTTGATCCGTTTTTTCATTCATTTGCCGAAGAAGTACACTGAAAAAGAGGGTCGATACTACCATGGCGGCAATGAACTCTTGAAGATAGAGAGTGTTTTGAACGGGGCTAAATATTGAAAATGGTCCTTGATGATGAACTGTAAAATAGATAGCGATCATACTAATTAGAACACTCATTGTCAGACTTTCCATTAAACCTCTGCGGTAGCTCATCCACAATAAAACAAGTATAAAAATAATTGGAGTTGTGGGAAGAAGGTTCGGAGAAAAATCATTGGAAAAGAGGATATAGGCAAAAATGAGCGTCAATGGTATCATAATTATGGGTTCTAACGTGAGTGATCGATAAGAGAACTGATGCTTCAATTCAAGCCATGATAGAAGAAGCGGAGTGATTAGTAAAATTCCCAACGAATCTCCAAACAACCAAATGCGCCAAAAAGCAAGAAAATTACTTTGGCTCTCAATCTGTGTGTGGTAAACAAGTCCACCGAAGATTGCACTCAGCATCGGGGAGAGGCATAGGGCTATGATGATAAAAAGAAGAACATAGTGAAGATTATGAAAATTGTGGGTATTAGATGTGAATCGGCGAATTAAATAAGCCGAGAGCATAGTTTCTGCAATATTAATCAGGGCGAACTCAATAGCTTGCACGTATGTGAAAGCAGGAAAATCAGCAATGATTTCAGCCGGGATAATGACCGATGCATACAAAGGCCATTCCCGAGTTGGACGCAACAGAAAAAGTGCAAGAATTAGTCCGTTCGGTAGCCATGCGATAGCTATCCCCTCGCTCATCGTAGCGAAATGGATACTTATCTTCCCTAGAACGATATATCCGCTTGCGAGAAATAGTAATTGCCATAACTTGGAAGGGGTATGGATGCCTACCATGCGCACTCCTGTTATGAGGTATTGCTTGATTATAGCAAATAATATATTCTTAGTTGATTTAGTGCTGGTGAAACTCTTGTACCTCTTTGATCTCTTCGGGTGTTGCTTCATGAATATCTAAAACCGTCCCTTCAAAAATGAGGTCCATTCCTGCAAGGGGGTGATTTCCATCGAGGGTGGCATGATCGCCTTCGATTTCGGTTACCGTGTAAATGATTACATCATCCGAATCTTCTTCGAAATATCCGTCAAGTTCCATTCCGACACTTACCTCTAGCGGCAGCTCACTGAGCGCTTCAGAAATGACGAGAGAGGGATCATAGATCCCGAATGCTTTATCTGCTGAGAGTTCAATTTTGAATGTCTCACCGATACTTTTTCCTTCTAATTCTTTTTCAACTGAGGGGAAAATATGACCGTAGTTACCGTGCAGGTAAACAAGAGCTTCCTCTTCTTCGTGGAGGAGATTTCCCTCGGTATCGTTGATGTGATAGTCGATGGTGACGATGCAGTCTTTAGTGATGGTCATAGTTAGTCCTTAAGGTAGCGGTATGAGAATAGGGTTAAACGCTTTGGTTGAAATTATAGCGTGTCCACCCACTCTCAGCTCTGAAGCCTCATTCGAACTGAGAACAGTGCGCACGATCGAAGAACCCACGAGGAGGGTGACAATGACGGCAGGAAAGTCCTCTTCAATTTTGAGCACCTCTCCGATGAGCTGGAGTTTACCGCTAAGGGTTTGGGGACTGAAAAATTCCATCGGGGGACAAATCCGTTTGATATGTCCCGTTTCGACCTGAGCCAAGCGATCGGAGAGTTTGACCGTCTCTGCGATATCGTGGCTCACCAGAAGGGTTGTGATGTCTAATCGGGAATGGAGGAGGGAGAGTTCATCTTGGAGCTTTTGGCGCATAGAAGAATCGAGTGCCGAGAGAGGTTCGTCGAGGAGCAAAATTTTGGGACGGCGAACCAAAGCACGGGCAAGGGCGACGCGCTGTTTTTGACCCCCTGAGAGGGTTGCGGGCAAGCGCTCCGCGAGTTGTGAAAGTTCGACCAGTTCGATGAGTTCAGCGACATTGGCACGCTCTTCTGGACTCTCAGCGGCGAAGAGGAGGTTTTCTCGTACGCTCATGGTCGGAAAGAGGGCATAGTCTTGGAAGACAAATCCGACGTTCCGTTTTTGTGGGGGGAGGTTGATACGGCGTGAGCTGTCAAACCACACTTCTCCGTCGATTTCGATGATTCCGCTGTCGGGTTTTTCAAGTCCGGCAATCATGCGCATCAAGGTTGTTTTTCCGGCGCCCGAGGGGCCGAAGAGGGTGAGAAACTCTCCATTATGGATGCTCAATTCAAAATGGGCATTGATTTTCCCTTCGGCGGTATCGAGATATTTTGTAATATTAACTATTATCATCGAATATTTCCTAAGGACTTTTTATTGAGCGTATAGACAAGGAGTAAGATAGCGAATGTGACGGCAAAGAGGGTCAGGGCATATTGGTGCGCCATTGCATAGTTGAGTGACTCGACTTCGTCGTAGATCGCGATGGATGCGACACGGGTTTCACCGGGAATATTTCCCCCGATCATCAAGATCACCCCGAACTCACCCACGGTGTGGGCGAAAGCCAGAACGATTCCCGAGATGAGACCGTGACGGATGGAGGGGAGGATAACACGACCCATTGTCTCGATCTTCGATTTCCCGAGGGTATAGGCGGCTTCGAATATGGATGGAGGGACTTGAGAAAGTGCCGATTGGATCGGATGGACCATAAACGGCAGGCTGAACAGTACGGAGCCGATCACCAGCCCCTCAAAACTAAACGCCAAGCGGATGCCGTGTTCGGTTAAAAAGCTCCCGATAAGGGAGGCGGGGCTGAACGCGAGGAGGAGATAAAACCCCAATACGGACGGCGGTAATACGAGGGGCATACTCACGATGGTTTCGAGGACGCTTTTAAACCGCATTCTGGAGAAGACCAAGAAGGATGCGAGAGGAATAGCGATCACTAACAAAATAGCGGTTGTAACGGCGGCGAGTTTAAAGGTCAGAACCATTGTGCTTAAAAATTCAGTTTCCATTCTAACCTCTTATCAGGGATATTTCGGAGGGTTGAACCATCCAGCTGATAGTATCCCCCTCGACGATATTGAGCTGATTGAACGTAAGGGTCGGAACCAATGCCGTGAGCGTGATTTCATCATAGAGAAGTGTGATTTGAGATAATACGATTCCCTTGTCGATCTTCTCTACCGCAGCGGACTGGATATTGGCCGTGGACGTAGTGAACTCTTTGGAGAGGATGACTTCGGTCTCTTTGAACGCTAATCTCAAGGGAGTACCGATTGCTTCGTGACACTGTTCGGCGAGGAGGAGGTGAAACATATCCTCACCTGCCGAAGCGGTAAGAATACTCAAATGTTCAGATGCGGTGATGGAGGTCAGGGTGGCGAGTAGGGTGTTCATTGGTTAGTTTTCTTTTTTTGACTTATGCATAATATTTTGATTGCTGATAGTGCTTGGTTAAATTCTACTAAGGTAAGATTATCATCAATTCTTGTAATATTATAAGGTATCGTATAGCTATCGTCTGGCTGTTTTTTAATGAGTAAGAACATCAGATCGACAGGTAAAGTAATATTCGTATCTTCTATTTCTTGGCATCTATTAGATGATATTAAGCTTTTATTGAGATCATAACCTTCATACACATTATCTGTGTGACTAAAAATAGTGTAATAATGACCATTGCTATTTTGAAAAACTTTTGGATAATTAAGAACCTCTAAATACAATTTTGGCACAAAAGTAGGGCTCAGCCATGCTACATATATAATTGCTACTAAAAAAACTGTAAATAATATACCTATTAACCGATCAGATAAATTTTTGATAGTAATTTTTTGACGGTAAAACTGTATTAGAGCATATAAAATTTGTAGAAGAAATAAGGAGAGTATGATAAAAAAAAGAAAAGCAATTAAGATTAAAAATAATGCAGTAAATAGTAAAAAATTATTTGTATTTACAAAAATCATATTGGCAGGAATACTGTTGAAATACAAGATGGTAAGTAAAAATGTAAATACTAATGTACTAGATGCCGAAATCAGTTTAACATAATGATTTTTTAGAAAAGTTTTAATCTCGTTTAAATATTCATTTTTTGTAATATCTTTCTTTAGGTTTAATTCTTCATTTATCATACTTTAATCCTCTTTTTTTCGTACATCTATTCCATCCGCTTGATCGCATCTCTCTAACATATTTTGTTGAGTAAATTGCTTTTATTTTAATGCACTGTTGTGACCTATGTTGTACAAGATGAAAGTCTTTTACGTAAAAAAGAAAGAGCTATGCCATAGTAAGGTTTTTTATAACCATCACCATCAATGGAAGACCAATAATTGATTAAAGCATTAATCTCAGATTGGGTTCTTGTACCAGTTTTTTTACTTAATCCTTCACGTACTGCATCGATAATTTCTTTCCGGTTTTTAACTAATCTCGAACAATTTAGACCGAGAATATTGTTGAGTTGATGATCAAAATCAGCTTCTATCGATTCAATTTTTCCATTTGTAGAATATTTTATTTTCGATTCAATACGGTGTGTCGATTCTGCTGGATTGTATTTAATATCATAATTGGTTTTTTTGGTATCGCAGTGTATGCATCCTTGGATATTTCCTGAACATACTGCAAGCATATTTGAATAGCTAAGTTGTTCCTTTGGATAGTTGTCTTGACAATGCCAATGTTCTACTTTTGTTATAAATTGATTATCAACGATCCGTTGCATACAATAGGCGCATATATAACCTTGTTCTCTTAAAAGCTGTGTTCTTATATCAACTTTCACAGGTGTAAATTGAGAACCATCATACTCAGCATTTGGTTGTAGTCGATAGTGTTGAAGAGAGCTAGGTTCTCTTCCTTTAACAATCGAGATCATTCATTACACTCAAGCATAGTTATCAATCCTTCCATCCGTACGATTTCGGGAATAGAACCATTTAATTCAGTTTTTAGTCCAGATATTTGATCTTTCGCAGATGCAAATTCTTCATCATCTATCAATTCATAAATTGCATCGAGTTTTTTTGAAATATCTTCATCTCGTTTTGAAGTATGCATCAACTCTTCCAAAATTTCTCCTGAAGTTAGTCCTAAAGCTTGATCAGGAGTTCGGGCAATTAGTTGATCTTCTGCATCCTTTTCTAAAATACGTATATGTTGGTGAGAGACTTCACCGACCGTTTGTGGTGAATGGGTACTCACGATAAACTGACAATTTGGGAAAATCTCACATAGTTTTCCGAGGATCATACGTTGCCATTTAGGATGAAGGTGGAGTTCTATTTCATCAATGAGGACTATGCCTTCTCCTTTTAGAGGTTCTTGCATAGTAGGATTTGCGATAGCCAAACGACGAGCTAGATCTCCTACCATTGCTAACATACATTTCTCACCGTCCGAGAGATGATCAACTCGGAGTTCTTTCTCTCCTTTTTTAATTACCATACGTAAAGGGTTTCGACGCACCGATAAGCCGCTAAAGTCATTCATAACACTCTCTATCGCTTCACGGACAGCCATTAAATGTTTGTCAACAAAATTGGCTGTTCCCAAGTGTTCTTTTTCAAGATCATATTTAAATCTGTACATTTCATTTTCAAAGTCTTCTCGATTACGAAACCATTCAAAAAAATGCCTAAAATTTGCTCCTCCAACAAGGGCTTCATCATAAGCCTCTAAAAGTGAGAAATCATGTTTCTTTCGTATTTTTAGGGGAATATCTAAGACGGCTCGGTTGATTCGATAGTAAACAAAAAGAGGGATAGAACATAAATTTTGTTTTTCAAAAATATTGAATGCAATTGTGTCAATGTATTCTTTATCGTAAGTGATAAAATTTTTAGATGTTGATTTATCTTTACGTACTTTCCATATGCTTCCATCAATCGGCAAAATAGTGATGGAGGTTTCATCAAATCGTCCTGATGGAATATCAGTATCTTTAAAAGCGATACCAGTATTTTTTCCAGATTTGATTTGATTAATGACACGTGATAGAACGATAGAGATAGCATCCAAAATCGTAGATTTTCCAATTCCATTACTTCCAATAAAGACAGTGAGTTGAGGATCTAATGAAACTGAAAATGGGTTAGAAGAGATTCCTCTAAAATTTTGAATCGTTACGTCTTGGATTTTCATACGGCAGAACCCTTTAGCCCATAGTAATACGTTATAGAC
>NZ_JAHFAQ010000140.1 GCF_023250475.1 Sulfuricurvum sp.
AGGAAGCGGTTTTTCCTGATAACGCAAACGGTATGCACAGGTTTCGGGAAGCCACTCATACTCGCCGACCCGCTCAACGGTAAGTCGCATACACCCCTCGACCCGCTCATGTCGATTGGCATAATCGCTGCATTGTCCCCCCGGGATATCGTAACAATGACATGCCACACGGGTCAGATAAATAGGAGCGGTATCATCCTCCTCATCTTGAAGCCGGTTCAGACAGCACAGTCCGCATCCGTCACACAATGCCTCCCACTCCCGGGGAGTTAATTCTTCGAGTCTTTTTGTTTCCCAGAATGGGGCAGTTTCAGTATTTTTCATACCCGAAAAATAGCATATTTGAGGTTAAAACCGACCATTTAGAGCGTTATTTGGATATCATGAGCAAAAGAAAAGGATTTTTATGACTACTGAACAACCATTGGGTGAATTACTACGTGAATGTGCAGACTCGGTTGGGGGAAAAAACTTTTTTCTCACCCTCGCCGAAACGATCCGTTCGACCCGAGAGGGGATTATCGTCGGTGAAAAAAAACAGATTAACTATTCCAGCGGCGTTATGACATGGAACAAAACCCTCCATGCCGACAACTGGAGATTGTTGGTCGAATCGGCAAAAGTACGGACAAAAGACGGCAATATTCTCCTCTCCGCCGAAGATAAACGACACAAAAATATCCTCAACATGATCCGTACCCTCAAACCGCTCACGTTTACGATCACACCGACAAACAGTGCCGATGGCGAAGGGTTTAGCTTTAACGCCCTCGAAGTGATCGATGATAAAACGACACGGATTTCGCCGCTGTTTAAAGCGCTGTTTGTAATGCCGATCGATGTGCTAAAAAAGAATATGGGGTAACACTAATTATTCGCTATTTATGCTATAATTTCTTTACAAATTTCCTTCGGGACTACTCTTGGGGCAACCCAAGGGGAACAACTCACAACTTCATCAATTCTTTCAATCTCATTTTTAACTCGTTAAAATCATCTTCATGGATCATTCCCATTTTACGTTCAAGCCGTTTAGCATCAAATAGTCTGACCTGCGAAAGAATAGCATAGCTCTTTTTCCCCTCGACAAATGAAAATGGACAGTGAAATATATCCTCTTTGACGACACTGGTGAGGGGAACACCGATAAAACTGTGTTTGCTAAACTTGCGTAAAACCAACACGGGACGGACGAAATCTTCCCCTTTGCCGTCTTGTTCGAATCCGACATTACTCCCCATCGTCGAGACGTAAATCTCACGTTCGCGGAAATGGGCTAATTGTGTTTTAGCATGGATCGTTTTTTTTGTCTCATTCCATTCATCGAATCGTTTGCTCACGCTTTCCCCTCTTCGGTATTTGGGCTGTCAGTATTTTCCAAATTTCTCCAAGAATTTTTATCAAAATAGGTTTGTAATTCCATCAACGTCTTATTGAAATCACTTCGATAAAACAAATCATACTCTGGCGAAATATCATTTGGTAATTTGATAACCGCACTAATTCGTAATGAGTAATCTTCCAATGCTTTTATTGTATTAAAAACGATGTAATCCAATAATGTTTTGACTGAACCAAGATTATTAGGCAATGTATTATTCTCATGCCATATATTTAATTTGTTCAAATTGTATTCATCAAGTGAAATAGAAAACCCTTCTTCTCCCAAATAAAGACTAAAAGTTTTTCTACTATGAAATATATCATTTCGCATTTCTAAAATGAAAAAAAAGAACTCCTGAAAATCAACATAAAATTGCGCTAATGATTCAGGAATTTTATAAGTATTCATATATTCTTGCAATGTTGCTTTCTTTTTAGAAACTCCAAATTCCACTTTATTCTCAGTAAATAAATCATCATTATTTGCAGAAATCGTATTTTTTATTAAATTATTTTGTAAACTTTGTAAATTTTCAAAAATTGCTCTACTGTTTTGAAAAATAGCCTCCAGTTCAACTGATGCATACTTACATAATCTATGCATATCTTCTTTTTTATAGAACTCACTAAAAAAAATTATTTTTTCAACACTTGCGCTTAAATTTTCTATGTCATCCATAATATGTACTATATAATTTTTATTTTCAATAAGATTATTCTTTTTGAACATCATGTTAAAGAATTCAAATTTTAAATCGGTCTCTTTAAGAGGTTGTTTCGAAAAATACAAGCCGTTTATCAAATCAGTAATATTTATATTAATAAGTTCATTCCCAGTGTTAGCATACTGCTTCCAACCACTATCAAATACAGGGAATAAAGGAATGACCCTCTCTGTAAGATCTTCTTCTTGAATATTTAAGTGTTGTGTTTTTTTTAACTCATTGAAAGAAATCCCTATCATTTCGCCTCCACAATCTCATCCTCACTCAACCCATAAAGCGCATATACCATCACATCAACTTTTTTTATTTTTACAAAATGATAAATTCTGTGCCTCTTTGTGAAATATAAAATATTATAGCGGAAAAGAGAGATGTAGAAAAATATTATTGTATTTGAACAATGTGTGGTATGAAATTAAAAAAAGGATTGTTTAAAAAGAGAGAAGTGGAGCGGGAAACGAGACTCGAACTCGCGACATTCAGCTTGGAAGGCTGACGCTCTAGCCAACTGAGCTATTCCCGCATCACTGGTGGAATTCTACCACCCTTACCCTTAATCATTTATTTGTTTAGATACTTCTTTCTGTATAATTAACCCTATTAATTTTATCAAACGAGTCATTTATGAGAACACAACGTGTACCGTTCGGCCAACAAAATCCAAAAAAAAAAGATGCCGTCTTTTTAGCCATCTACGTCGAATCGATTTCACCGTGGAAATACTTTAAAGACGATATGCAGCACCTAAAATGCCCTGCACTGATCATGATTGATCGGTGGGACGGGCGTATGGGGTTTCCAGGGGGAACAGTAAATGAAAATGAAACGCTGATGGACGCACTCGTACGGGAGATTAAAGAAGAGATCGGCATCACGGTCAAACCCGCACAAGTTCACCCGATCGTCAGTCACGAAAGCCGTATCGTCACCCATTTTTACGGCTTAAAAGTACTCGAAGCAGAGTTTTTGCATATCTACTATCATATCCTCAACAACTTCTCCCGATCCATCCTCCTACACGCGTACGAAGAGGGAGACCAATCGCACTTTATGTCCGAAATTACGGGGATTAAAATCGTCCCTCTGATCCAGCATGAGAACAAAGGGATCAACCGTTTCATCGAAAACGCTTTTGCGGGTTCATCCCGGGAAGACTTTGAGGTAATGTTGAAAGAGGTGTTCGGTATCGAGATTTAATGCACCCTCAACCCTACAACATCGCCGAAAAACAAAACATCTTCCAAAATTGCTTTGTCGCAAAGACCGTCACTTCCGAGATTAATCAGCAGTTCGCCGTTGGCACTGCTGAAAATACGGTCGTTTAAAATCACTTTCAAATAATCGCCCTCTCCGGTTTCAAGCTTCTTTTTCATCTCTGCCAATGCCTCATTTTTGGGGAAATTAACATCGATACGGCCATCTTTTTTATTGGCGCCGATCACGTAAAAAGGACGATCCTGCTGACTTTGCATGTGATTTTTCACATTAAAAAAGAGACTCAAAATATCTTCGGGAGCATAAAAGTCATTTTTGACTTTATCCCATTCGTCACTTTGGATGTTCTCTCGCCACACGATTTTATTGGGGTGATCAAACGTATAGATCTTGATCGCTTTTTTCGCATCGGTCTGTCGGATTTTAATGTACTTTTGGGGAACCAGATGTCCATTGACGATCACTCCGTAACTTTCGTACGTCTCAATACGGTTATTGGTAAGAATCTTTGCCAGCCCCTCGGTTCTGGCTTCAATCTTAATGCTGTAGGTTTGATCCTCTTTCGTCTCGAACCGTGCCTCTGCGATACCCAGTTTCTGAAATATGCCATACGAAACTTCATACGTCGCGCTCAGCACTTTTGCACTTAGTAACGGGGAGAGCAATGCCAGCAGTAGCACGATTCTTTTCATACTCTGATCCTCTATTGGATTGTGGAGACGTCGGTAATTATAATTTGAGTAAAAGGGATCCTGCCCCTTTGGAAACGATTCCCAGCGGTACTTTGATCCCCTCTTCCATGTGGTCGGCAAAAATACGATTCAGCCAGGTACGATTTGTCTGTACTTTTTGAAGGATAAGATACTCCTCTTTATCCACCGTAAGGGTCATATACGAGCCGATTGCAACACTCAAAGGCTGTTTTTCCCCCTCAGGCAGGAGGGTAAAGCTAAGTGTTTTTTTCGTTGTGTCGACCGTAACGTTATCTACTTTTCCATACCCTCTTGACCCGAAGTAGAGCGATACTGCCGACGTTAAAATTTTTGAACGGAGGGCATCCATTGTCGAGAGTTCTGCACCATGCAAAGAGCTAAAAAACAAAAAAGTAATCAAAATAAGACGTTGAAACATATATTTACCTCGTATAAAAATAAAATTATAGCTCTCTCCCTCTAAAAAAGGGGTAATAAAAGCTTCACGAAGTTACCTTTTATGGATACACTGTCGCTTTATTTTCATGTCAGGATTTACCATGACTCAAATTTTTCTCTTAGCTTTTGTTATCGTCCTCTTTTTTTGGCTCTCCAGAAGCTACTCTGCCCATCAGCACGCCTATTCCAAAAAGCAGTTTGCGGGGTTTAAACTCAACAAAGAAGCCTTGTCCCACAGTGAGCTTGGCCTATTTGTCGCCTTAACGGCAAAAGTTGCCAAAGCCGACGGACGGGTTGATGAACTCGAAGCGGAATTGATCAGCAATATGTTCAACGATATCAGTCTCCTCTTTCCCGATCCCGAAGCAACTAAAAAACTCCTCAAAGAGATATTTGATGAAGAGAAACAGGTTGCATACAATCTCGATCCGGTAGCGCAAGCTCTTTACAAAGCGTTGGAAAATGACGAGCACAAACGTCAAAAAATGATGGAGTTTCTCGTAAATCTCTCCTACATCGACGGAACCCTCAGTCACAGTGAAGAGACTATGCTTCACCAAATCGCGGCCCATTTGCATTTCAGCGCCCAAGCTCTTAATTCGATGTTTGAACAATTCGCCTCCTACCATCGCCACAGCGTCAAAGAGAGCACTATTGCGCAAGCCTATACACTCTTAGGGATTAACAGCGATGCGACCGACGATGACGTTAAAAAAGCGTATCGCGCCCTTGTACGGATTCATCACCCCGATATTATCAAAGCCCAAGGTGCGTCAGACGAATATCTCAGAGCCTCCACCGAAAAAGTGCAGGATATAAACGCTGCGTATGAGATGATTAAAAAATCGCGCGGAATTTGAAAAAAAAGGTAACACATGAACAAAAAACAACTTCTTAACATCCTCTATTGGACTCTATTTGCAGGGGTAACC
>NZ_JAHFAQ010000037.1 GCF_023250475.1 Sulfuricurvum sp.
AAGCTTTTCAGCTTGGCCGGACGGTCAATATCATGGAAGTGTGCGGCGGACATACCCACACGATTATGAAATACGGTTTGACTCAGCTGCTGCCCGAGAATATCAACTTTATTCACGGACCGGGATGTCCCGTGTGTATCATGCCCAAAGAGCGGATCGATCATGCTTATGTTCTGGCACAGCAGGAAGATGTAATATTGCTCACCCTCGGCGATATGATTAAGGTTCCCGGAAGCCACGGCTCGCTCCAAAATGCCCGAGCCAAAGGTGCGGATGTCCGTTACGTCTATTCACCGATGGATGCGCTGAAAGTGGCGGAGGAAAATCCGACCAAAAAAATTATTTTCTTTGCCATCGGATTTGAAACGACGACGCCGATGAGTGCGGCATTGCTCGATACGGTGATTAAACGAGATATCAAAAATATCTTTTTTCATATCAATCACGTTACCGTACCCGAAGTGATGAAAGAGTTGATCGACAGTCGAGATGAACACGTCAACAGTTACGATCACCGTATCGATGCTTTTATCGGACCGTCGCATGTCAGTGTTATCAGCGGATCGAAGATTTATGAGGTTTTTCCGAAACATTACCGTATTCCCGTCGTTGTGGCAGGATTTGAACCGGTCGACGTAATGGAAGCGATCTACATGATGATCAAGCAGTTTAATGAGGGACGCAGCGATCTGGAAATTCAGTACAAACGGCTTGTCACCCATGAGGGGAATCTCAAAGCCCAAGCTTTGATCGAGAAGTATTTTGAGAAAGTGGATCTGTTCAAATGGCGGGGGATGGGAAATGTCCCCAACAGCGGTTTAAAACTGCGTGATGCATTTGCGGCGTATGACGCCGAAGTGCTTTACAAAGAGGTTCTTCCGTATGATGAGATCGATGACCATAAACTGTGCATTTGCGGCGATATTTTGCGCGGATTCGCCAAGCCTCAAGAGTGCAGTGTGTTCGGTACGGCATGTAAGCCGAGCTCTCCGTTGGGGAGTTGTATGGTGAGTTCAGAAGGGGCATGCGCCGCCTATTATAAATACGGGAATCTATTATGACAAAAAATATTGTACTCGCCCAAGGCAACGGCGGGGAAGAAAATGCCGAGCTGATCTCCAAAATATTTTACAAACATTTTAAAAATGAGATTTTGGAAAAAAGCGAAGATGCGGCAATCATTGACGGCGGGCGCTTAGCGTTTACGACCGACAGTTTTACCGTCAGTCCCATCTTTTTTGACGGCGGGGATATCGGAAAGCTGAGTATCTGCGGTACGTGTAACGACCTTGCGATGATGGGGGCAAAACCGACCTATATGACGTGCGCCGTGATCGTCGAAGAGGGTTTTTCGGTTGAGGAATTGGAGAAGATTGTCCGATCGATGAAAAAAGAGCTGGAGATTAACGGTGCACTGATTGTTTGCGGCGATACCAAAGTGGTTCCGCGCGGAAGTGTCGATAAGATTTTTATCAATACGACGGGTGTGGGTGTGGTTCAAAAGAGTGGGATCTCCTCGAACAGCGTGAGTGAAGAGGATGTGATCATCGTCTCCAACGAGATCGGCAAACACGGAGCGACGATTTTTGCCAACCGCGAGGGGATGGAGTTCAGTAGTAACCTCCAAAGCGATTGTACGTCGTTATGGCCGTTGGTCGAAAAACTTCTTTCTGAGGGGATTGCGATTACCGCGATGCGGGATGCGACACGCGGCGGTGTGGCGGCGGTACTCAACGAATGGGCGAAGCAGTCCAAAGTATGTATTGAAGTGAACGAAGAGGCTATCCCCGTAAGCGATGATGTTCGGGGGATTTGCGAGATTTTGGGATTCGAAGCGTACAATCTGGCGAATGAGGGGACCTTTGTCCTCGCGATCAAACGCTCCGATGCCGAGCGCGCGCTGGAGGTATTAAAAACATTCGAGCAGGGTACAAAGGCGAGTATCATCGCTTCGGTAACCCATCAGCATGAGGGGCGGGTTCTTTTGCTCAGTCCGTGGGGATCGAAGCGGTTTATGGATTTGCCGACGGGTGAATTATTGCCTCGAATATGTTAATCGAGGCAAACCTTGCGTATTTTATTGGTGGTCAGCGCTTTTAATTCGCTCTCTCAGAGGGTATTTTGTCATCTAAGAGACCGAGGCGAGAATGTCGGAGTTGCTTTTGCGATTACCGATACGCAGCTCAACGCGGAAGTGGAAGCGTATGCACCCGACATTATTATCGCACCGTATTTAAAAAAGAGAATCCCCGAAGCCATCTGGAGTACGATACCGGCCTTTATTCTCCATCCCGGAATTGCGGGAGATCGGGGAGCCCATGCACTGGATTGGGCCATTTTAAATCAAGCCCCTGAGTGGGGCGTGACGATATTGCGTGCTAACGGCGAGTACGATGCGGGAGATATTTACGCGCACGGGACGTTTGCTATGCCGCTGGGGAGCAAAGGGTCGATTTATCGCAACGAAACGACCAGTCTCGCTATAGGGTTGACGGATGAATTACTGGACGTACTTAATGAGCCGACATTTATTCCGATAGCTCAACATGAAAACAGCTTGAGTGGTTCGGCACATAGGGCAATGACCCAGAGTGATCGACGGATCGACTGGGAAAACGATTCCACCGAGAGTATCCTTGCCAAGATTCGATCCGCCGACAGTCATCCGGGGGTTTTGGATACGATTATGGGGATAGAATGTACCCTCTACGGTGTGCACAAAGAGGGGAAACTTCGCGGCGGGATCAAAGAGATTCTGGCAAAGCGCGAGGGGGCGATCTGTCTGGGAACCAAAGACGGAGCGATCTGGATCACCCATCTCAAAGCACGTCATCAGCCCAGTATCAAACTCCCGGCGGCTTACGTACTCAAAGAGAGGCTCAAAGGGGTTCGGGAAGATCGACTGCCGCTGTTTGTCGATCCCGCTTTGGAGACATTCAAAGAGATCACCTATTATCAGCGCGACGCGATAGGGTATCTCGGATTCGATTTTCATAACGGTGCGATGGGAGCCCATCAGTGCGTTCGGTTGAAATACGCATTCGATCATCTCAAACAAACCGATATTAAAGTACTTGTATTACTGGGAGGAGAACAGTTTTTTTCCAACGGGATTCATTTGAATATCATGGAAGATTCAAAAAAATCGGATGAAGACGGATGGTCGAATATCCATTCGATGAATGAAGTCGTCAAATCGATCTTGCTGTGCGATGAGATTCTTACCGTAAGTGCATTGAGACGCAACGCCGGGGCGGGAGGGATGTTCTTAGCTCTTGCGGCTGATTTTATTGTCGCACGCGAGGGGGTGGTACTGAATCCTCACTACCAAACACTCGGATTACACGGAAGCGAGTATTGGACCTATACGCTTCCGCGCCGTGTCGGAGGTGAAAAAGCGGAGGAATTGACCAATGGATGTCTTCCGATCAGTGCCGTTCACGCCCGATCCATAGGGTTGATCGACACACTCTTATCTGAAAATGATGAGACCTATTTAGAACAACTTCACATCTATTGTAGGACGCTGTGTGACGACGAAGAACGCTATGATGAACGTTTGGAGAGCAAACGTCAAAAAATAAATCATACCTCTTTTGCGGAGGAGATTCAGAGTTATCGTGAGGTTGAGTTGGAACAGATGTATCCGAGTTTTTATGATCCAGCCAGTGATTTTAATCGTCTGCGCAAAGATTTCGTCTACAAACTTTGTCCGATACAGACACCGAGTTATTTAAAAGGAGTAGGATATGCATGAATATTCGATCGTGCAGGCATTGTTGACACAATGTGAAGAGATTGCGGCACAAAATGAGGCGGAGTCGGTGACAAAAATTATCGTCAAAATCGGCAAAATGTCCGGAGTAGAACCCCATCTGCTTGAAATCGCGTTTAATACGTTTAAAGAAAAAACCGTATGTGACGGTGCTGATTTTGTGATGAATGTTCAGCCGCTGGTGATCGAGTGTAAACAGTGCGGCACGGCGACCGAGTTGGGTGAAATTTATTATAAATGTCCGGCATGCGAAAGCCTGGATGTCAAAGTGATCGACGGTGAAGATATGTATTTAATGACCTTGGAAATGGAGTAGAAGATGCAAGAATATTGGGAATTGTATATGAAAACGATCGATGGCAATATTGCCTCGGTTCTGGTGAATGCGGGGATTTCGGTTGAGCTGCCGAGTGAGGACAAATTTTATGTCGGATTTATCAAACTTACGATGAAGGCTCCGAATGACAAAGGGCTTATTTCTGAAGAGGAAGAGGCTCAGCTCTCTTTCATCGAGGATAAGATTGAGATGGAGTCCCTTCGCTATCGTATCGGAAGTTATGTCGGGAAGATCGTATCGAATGGCGAGATGACATTTATCTATTATCTTAAACACGATTTTGAATGGCCTGATGCTGTTCAATCTGCGATGAAAGAGTTTGATACTTATACGTATGAATACGGTTCGAAGATGGATTCGGAGTGGGATATTTATCATAAGCTCCTTTTCCCGACGTCTATCGAATGGCAGATTATTCAAAATCACAAAGTATGTGACCATTTAAAATCGCAGGGAGATTCACTGCACATCAGCAGAGCGATTGAACATAAAGCCTATTTTGAAACGAGCGGGCAACGGGATGCTTTTATTACCCAAATCGAGTCGGAAGGATTCAGCGTTAAAAATTTGATCGATCCGACAGACAATACTCCGATGTTCGGGCTCAGTTTCTATCGGCAGGACAAACCCTTTTATTACGACATTGACAGTTTGACGCTCTATTTGATTGATCTTGCTGTCCGATTTAGCGGCGCGTATGACGGTTGGGAAACCAGTGTTGTAAAAATTTAGCAATAATTCACTGAAACAGTGTTCACTTTTAAGAAAGTTTAATCTATTCACGGCGATAATGTGTATATGAACGTCTCACATTAATATCAAAAGGAGTAGAGAATGAATACTGAGGAAATTATGAAAAAAATAAAAGCGCAAGAGGGACTCTCACGTCGTGATGCCCTTAAAATGATGGCGCTTTCGCCGGTAGCCGCATCAGTATTGGCGGGAACGGCAGCTCCGGCAACGTTAGAAGCTGCAGCATCCACTGCGGTAGGCAAAATTGTGATCGTCGGAGGCGGAGCAGGTGCGTTGATGGTACTTGCCCGCTTACGTCGAGCGCTTGCCAAGCCGGATATTACGATTATTGCTCCCAATGAAAAGCACGTTTATCAACCGGGACAGATTTTTGTTGCGGCGGGTGAATACGCACCGGAAGATATTATCTTCGATAACACCGGCTATATCGGTGATGATGTAACCTGGATTAAAGACGAAGCCGCTACGTTTGATCCCGATAATAATAATGTGACGACAAAAAACGGAACCGTAGTGACGTATGATTATCTCGTCGTCGCCACAGGAGTACAGTATCATTATGAGCAAATCGAGGGATTGAGCGCTGATATGATCGGACAAAACGGTATTTCAAGCGTTTATCTCAGTGATCTCGCTGCCGGAACCGCTGAGGGGGGGACAATTACCCACGAATGGTTCAAAGCGGTACATGAAGCGGCAAAAACCTCTAAGCCGCGTGTTATCTGCACCCAGCCCTCTACTCCGCTCAAATGTGGCGGCGCACCGCAAAAAATTCTCTATCTCAGCGATGATTTCCTCAAGCGTGACAAACTGAGTGCAGATTTTACTTTTGCAACCGCAGGTGAAAAACTTTTTGCACTTCCTGAAATTGATGCGGCTATCCAAAAAGTACAAAAAGGGTATGGCAATATCACCAATAAATTCGGACATGAACTGATCCGTATCGATGCGGAGAAAAAAATAGCAACATTCCACCATAAATATCAAGTACAAGGTGAATTCGATAAAGAATACAACGAATATGAGATGATCGAGAAAGAAGAAGAGGTGGATATGGAGTACGATTTTATCCACATTACTCCTCCGACGGCGGCAGTCGATGCGGTTGCAAATTCGTTGCTCGGATGGCAAAAAGGGACAGCTAAAGGGTGGCTGGAAGTTGATCGTGAGACACTCCAACACCGCAGATATAAAAATGTTTTCGGAATCGGAGACGTATGCGGTATCCCGATCGGAAAAACGGGGGGAAGCGCACGCCATCAAGGGCCGATTGTTGTCGGGAATTTGATCTCGATGATGGAGAAAAAAGAGCCTGCTCTCAAATTTGACGGTTATACGGTTTGTCCGCTCAAAGTGTCCTACGGCGAAATCATTATGGCGGAGTTCAACTATGAAGGGCTTGCTCCTTCATTTCCACTCGATCCGGCGCAGCCTCGATGGGTATGGTGGGCATTTGATCTTTATATGCTCCAGCCGATGTACCGCTATTTGATGCTAAACGGATTAATGTAAAACGGTATTTGTTACAGAAATACACATGATGTTAAAAATTGATCTAAAATAGTCATTTTTTAACACTATTTTTACATTTAGGAACACTGTTTGCATTAGGATACACAATATAGGAAATTGTTATCCAAAAGGTGTATCGCATGGGAAGTGAATATGTGTTGAAGGATACTGATTTTTTGGTATCGCAGACAGATGAAAAAGGGATTATCCTTTTTGCCAACGAAGATTTTTGCAAAATTGCCGGTCATACGATAGAGGAACTTGTGGGGAAGCCTCACAGTATTGTTCGCCATCCCGATATGCCCAAAGCCGCATTTAAAGATTTATGGGATACGGTTAAAAGCGGCAAAATTTGGACCGGATATGTCAAAAACGCAACCAAAGACGGAGGATATTACTGGGTATATGCCACCGTTTATCCAAACGTCGGATGTGATAGCAATGGAAAATGCGGTTATTTATCGTGTCGTCGTAAACCCTCTTCGGATGAAATTGCTGAAGCAGAACGTCTTTATAAGACTATGAGTTAAGGACGTGAACATGAATAATTCAGCAAAAATAGCAATACTTATCGTTTTGGCGGTAATCGGAGTTTTGGTCGGAGCTATCACACAAAGTGTGGGTGCTCTAATCGGTGTTATTATAGTTATGGCATTAGTGTCGATGGGACTGATGATGAGTCCAAATAATGATCATGATGATGTTCTAAAACATTTGGATAATTTTCTTCAACTCATGCAGTTTAAACGTAATCGTCTTCCAAAGCTCGAAGCTGAATCCGGAAGTATCGCAGATAAAATCAACATCTTGGCAAAAGCACACGAAGATATGCTTTTGAGCGATACCCTTGTCGCCGGCGAAATGGTGCTGTTGGCGGATAAAGTAAGAAGCGGTCATTATATGTGCCGCGTCATGAGTGATACAAAAACCCCTCATGTCCATTTGCTTCGCAAAACAATGAACTCCATGCTGGATGCGACCGAAAAAAATATTGACGGTGCGACAAAAGTCCTAGAAGCGTTGAGTGAAGGGAAATTTGCTACTCGCGCCGAGGTAACAGTCGAGGGGAAAATGGGGCAAATGTTGATGAGAATCAACGATCTGGGCAGCGCGCTGCAATCGATGGAGCAGCAAAACAATGAGGCCAAAGAGATTTTGGACAATAATACCAAGCATCTTAAAGGGACGATCGAGGAGCTACGTTCCACGAAGTTCGTCGAACTCAACGGTATGATCAACTCTACCGTAGAACGGATCCAAAGTGTGGCCGGAAAAGAGCATGAACTCTCCGGAAATCTTCAAGCCCTCGTAGGAAATGCCCAAGAGACGAAGGCTATTTTAGTCACGATCGGCGATATTGCCGATCAAACCAATCTCTTAGCCCTTAATGCTGCGATTGAAGCGGCACGTGCCGGTGAACACGGACGAGGATTTGCCGTGGTTGCCGATGAGGTTCGCAAACTCGCTGAGCGAACCCAAAAAAGTCTTGCCGAAATCTCTGCCACCATCAATGTATTAATCCAAGCGATCAACGATAATAGCGAATCATTGCATCAGAATATGGACGAGATGGTGGATTTAACCCACTATGTCGGGACGGTAGATCAAAAAATGGATGAGCTTCTACTCTCTATGGACGCCATGAGCTGATAGTCTCGGGGCTCACCCCGTACGATTTCAGCAAGATCGCCGCTCCGTTCACATCGCCGCTTTCCATTTTGAGAGATGCGGCATAAATTCTCCCCAGCACCCCGGTATGAGATATCAAAGCTTCTTCAATCTCGTACGTCGGGTGGAGTGTTCGCAGAAGAGACTCCATCGGAATATTCATTAACCCTTCCAGCAGTGAGAGCATCGCAATAAAATAGATATACTCCATCTGACTTTTGGTGAAATCAGGGGAAATTTTCTGCAATAAGAAAACCATTCTGTCAATTCTGCATTGGGCAAAAACGGCATGAGAGTTTTTCTCATCGATGGCTTTGGTCCCTGATTTCGAGTAAATAAGGAGGAGTAGCCATTGCATGAGGGCATTTTTTCCGAAACGTTCGATCATCTCGCGTATCGAGACAATCCCCTCAATGTATTCGGGATGTACGGACCGGAGAAACTGAAAGAGCTGGAGAGAGAGGATACTTTGATGCTTGAAGGTATCGCATATCTCCTCTATCGTGGCATCGTTTTGCAGGAGGGAAAAGAGACTCATTACTTCCACATACTGCGGATCGATTCGTCTTTGTGTGATGAGGTGTGCTCGGGCAAAATAGAACCCTTGAAAATACTCAAATCCCAACGACGTATACGCTTCCGCCATTTCATAAAACTCTACTTTTTGGGCAATAAGTTTCATTTTTCCATACGGATTCGGCAAAAAATTAAACTGTTCGATATCGGTTTGCATAACGTCAAATTTGGCAAATTCCATAAAAGGAAACAAAGTGGAGAAAGCCTCAAAATAATCAGGGTGAAACGAAGCGTTGTCCAAAGCAAAGCGGTATCCAAGCGAATGATAATAGCGGATTGCTTCATAAATACGGCCATTGAATTTCATGGAGGCCGAGAGTTCAAAGACAAATTTCTCTTTGGGGAGGGTTCGAAGGATATTGGTCAGCAGTAACGGTCCGTCGGTATTGATAAAGGCCGGTATATCACCGAACATCGAAGCGGAACCGATTTGATTCAGCAGATTGACCAGCACGGCCGCCGTGGCATGTCTTGGGTCATCAATGAGACACTCTCCCGAGGTATTACGATAAAAAAATTCGTATCCGAAAATATTTTCCGCACGATCCAAAATAGGTTGACGTGCAAGAAAGAGATTGTTGTGCATCATTGTTACTTTATATTTTAATGGTTTAAGTGTAGCGTAATTTGAGTATTATTTCAAAAAACAGATGGAATTCCTATGCAAGAACATAATGCAATCTATTTTAAAGAGTATTCTCCGAGTCCCTATACCGTATTGACGTGTACATTAGAATTTATTATTGAAGAGAGTTCAACGCGGGTAGAAAATATCATGGAGATCAAACGTCAAGATCCTCATGCCCAAGAACTTCGGCTCGATGGGGAACTGCTTGATCTGGAACTGATATGGGTCGATGATATTCTTTATGATGAGACAATGTACCGCCTTGAAGAAAATGCCCTTTATCTGCCGTTGGATCAGGATGAAGCACGTATCCGGATTATCAACCGTATCTATCCCGATGAGAATACGGCATTGGAGGGATTGTACCGTTCCGGCGGTATCTGGTGCACTCAAAATGAGCCTGAGGGGTTTCGCCGTATCACCTATTTTATTGATCGTCCCGATGTGATGAGCCGTTTTACGACCAAAATTATTGCCAACAAAGAGAAATGCCCTGTCCTTCTGAGTAACGGTAATCTTCGCGGTACGGCGATCTTGGATAACGGCAAGCACTTAGCTCTTTGGGAAGATCCTATTCCGAAGCCGTGTTATTTGTTTGCCCTCGTAGCGGGAGATTTGGGGAGTATTACCGATACGTTTGTCACGATGAGCGGGAAAAAGGTCGATTTGGCAATTTACTGTGATCACGGGAATGAAGACAAATGCCGCCATGCTATGCGTTCGCTCAAAAAATCGATGGAGTGGGATGAGTACACTTATGGGCGCGAATACGATCTGGAGGTGTACAACATCGTTGCAGTGGACAGTTTCAATATGGGGGCGATGGAGAATAAAGGGCTTAATATCTTTAATTCCCACTACGTACTTGCCGATGAAGAGACCGCTACGGATATTGATTTTATGGGGATCGAGAGCGTCATCGCTCATGAGTATTTTCACAATTGGACGGGGAACCGTATAACGTGCCGTAACTGGTTTGAGCTGACCCTCAAAGAAGGCCTTACCGTATTTAGAGACCAGTGTTTCAGTGCCGATATGAATTCAGAACTCACTCAGCGACTGGATGATGTGAGGGCATTGCGCGAGCGTCAATTTGTCGAAGATGCGGGACCTACCGCCCATCCGATTAAGCCCGATCACTACATAGAGATCAATAATTTTTATACGGCAACGGTCTATGAGAAGGGTGCAGAGGTCATTCGGATGATGTACACGGTGCTGGGACGCGAGAAATTCCGCATGGCGATGGATACCTATTTCGATAAGTTTGATGGACAAGCGGTGGGGACGGAAGAATTTTTGGAGTCGATGCAGTCTCAAAGCCCTGTTGATCTGACACAGTTTAAACGGTGGTATTCGCAGGAGCGTACGCCGACGCTCCACATATCCTCCCGATATGATCCGCAATTACGGCAGCTGACGATGACTATCATCCAAAAAATTCCGAAAAATACCCATAACTGCGAACAACTCCCCTATGCAATGCCGCTTAGAATCGCATTGCTGGCCGAAGATGGAAGCGAATATCCTCTCAAAAGTGATTCTATTCTCCTGTTGCATCGGGATGTCGTGTGGCTGGAGAAAGAGATAAGTGAGATAGTATTCAAAGAGATTCCCTCCTCGGCGTATCTCTCCCTCAATCGAGGGTTCAGCGCTCCGGTAATTATTGAGTGTGATGAGCTTGAGTATCCTTTGTTGATGGCACATGAGCGTGATGGATTTGTCCGCTATGAGGCGGCACACCGCTTCGGTATTGAAACGATCGAAGCGATGATGGCAGGCGAAGCGATCAATGAGCTTTATGTCGAGAGTTACGGTGCGCTTCTTCGTGATCCCTCCGTCGAAGCGATGTTCAAATCGCAGATTTTAGAGCTTCCGACGCTCACGACCATGATGCAGCGTCAGGAGATAATAGATGTTGCGTCCATCGTAAAAGCACACGAAGCCCTTAAGAGAGCTCTCGCGATACGCTATTTTGACGAATTACTCGATATGCTAAAAACCTTATATAACCCTTCCAATACAGATATTGACGGTGAGAGTATCGGGAAACGCGCTCTAAAAAACCGGCTATTGGGGCTGTTGATGAGCGTAGGGGATGAATCGGTTTATGCGCTATGTTTATCCCATTACTACGAGGCGCACTCTATGAGTGAGCGTTTGGCTGCCTTGGATCTTCTTGAGAATTATGCTCCGGTATTAGCCGCACAGGGATTGGACGATTTTTACAATCGTTATAACGATCAAACCCTGGTCATGAACAAATACTTTAGTGTATGTGCCTCTTCACGACGGGAGGGAACATTGGAACGCGTTATTGCGCTACAAGATAATTGTGCCTACGATGTAAAAGTCCCTAATTTAGTCCGCTCTTTGATCGGAAGCTTTGCCCGTAATCCGGTTGCTTTTTACGATGTGAGCGGAGAAGGATTTAGATTTGTCGCCGATAAAGTGATAGAGCTTGACGGGCTCAATCCGCAAATCGCCTCAGGGCTTGCGGGAGCATTTAAAAACTATCCGAAACTTTCACATGAACAGAAAACGCAGGTGGGAATCGAGCTTGAACGGATTAAAAATCATCCGGGACTTTCCAATAATGTGTATGAGATTATTACAAAAATTTTGGAGGCGTGTTAACGTTTCGGTAACAGATTACGTTTTTTTGTCTATCTGAGGTACAATAAATAAGATAAGTATAGAAAGACAAACAGGTATTTAAAACAATGAAACGATTAATAGCATACACTATTTTAATAATCGGTATTCTTCTGAGTATTGCCGCATTTTGGTATTCAACCAAAATTTTTCAAGAGAGAGAACGTCTGCGATTCGAGACGGTAGCGGAACAAATTACTATGAAAGTTAAAGGGAGAATGGACGCTTACCGCGAAACCCTTTATGCCGGGGTTGGGCTGTTTGATTCATCTCAGAGTGTAGAATGTGAAGAGTGGAAACGTTTTGTCACTGCGTTGAAAATCGATGTTAATTTCCCCGGGATACAGGGACTTGGTTTTAGCCGAGTCATACCTCCTAAAAAAAATAAAGATCCGAAAAAACAACAAGAACTTTATACGTCTATTATTTATCTTGAACCTTCTGATTGGCGAAACCGTCGTGCCTTGGGATACGATATGTTTTCGGAAAAGGTGCGCAGTGAAGCAATGCTTCGGGCCCTCTATACAGGAGAAGCGGCGACAAGCGGCAAAGTACGCCTGAAACAAGAAAATAAGATTAATGAACAAGCGGGTTTTTTGATGTATGTGCCGGTTTATCATGCCGGTATGCCGCTGAGGAGTAAAGCTGAACGTCTCGCAGCCCTCAAAGGATTTGTGTATGCACCGTTTCGGGGAAATGATCTTATGCACGGCATATTGGGCAATCGGTATAACGATATAGGGTTAGAAATCTATGACGGGGAGAAGAATAAGAGTAATCTCCTTTTTAGTGGAAATGAAAAAAACTCGACATCGGATACCATGGAGATAGAAACCAAACTTGATATTGACGGAAGAGTTTGGACCCTTTGCTTTCGACCCTATCAAGGTTTTTTTGATGAGTCCGATACCAATGATCCATGGTTTATCCTAGCGTTGGGTATATTGCTCTCTTTTGCCGTTTTTTTTGGAATGATATCGATACTTCGAACCAAAGAGAAAGCTCAGATATTGGCAAAAAAGATGACGAACAAACTTTCTCTTCAAAAACAGTTTTTGGATAATGTTTTTGAAAACAACGCGGCGGGAATTTTTGTCGTAGATCAAAATCGAAATATTATTACGGCCAATCAGCGTTTGTGTGATGTTTTTGGTTATACGAAAGAAGAGCTGATCGGTAAAAATGCCTCGTTGCTGCATGTAAGTGAAGAAAGCTATCTTGCCTGCGCCGCGATTTTTCTAAAAGCCAAAAGCGGTGAGCGGGTTAAAATCGAACACATCTTCAAAGATAAAAACGGCAAAGAGCTGTTTTGCGAGTTTTTAGGGAAGAGGATTGAACTAGAAGAGAATCACTCAGGGGTTATTTGGAGTGTTTTGGATATTACCGAGCGAAAGCGGGTAGAAGCAGAGCTTCGAAGCAGCGAAGAAAAATTTCGAAGTATGTTTATGAAGCAAGATGCTCCGATGCTCCTGATCGATCCGGAAAACGGTTTTATATTGGATATTAACCATTCGGCTGAAAAATTTTACGGTTATTCGGCAGATGAAATAGAAACGATGACAATTGATGAAATCAACACGTTGAGTAAAGAAGAGTTACAAAAAGAGATGGAGTCGGCATTAGCCGAGGAGAGAAATTTTTTCGTCTTTAAACATAAGTTGAAGAGTGGAGAGATTAAAAGTGTTGAAGTACACTCTTCTCCGTTTATACTGGGGAATAAACGGGTCCTTTTCTCAATTGTTTTTGATATTACCAAAAGAGAAAAAGCGGAAGAGGAGTTATTGGCGGCTTCCAGTCTGAATAAAGCGTTATTGGATAACAGTGCTGTCGGAATCTTTTTAGCTTCCCCTGAGCGGATTATTATCGAAACCAGTAAAAGAGCGTGCGCGATGTTCGGATATACATCCGAAGAGATGATCGGGAAAAGTTTCAGGCTTATTCACGTATCTGATGAATTATTCGGAGAATTCGGTGCGCAATATCAGTATCTACTGAGCAAAGGGATAACCAATATCGAATATCCGTTTGTCCGAAAAGACGGGACACAACTGTCGTGCTCGGTTTCGGGAACTCCGCTTGATGAATCGGATTTGTCCAAAGGGATTATCTGGACCCTTCAAGATATTACTGAACGTCAAGCCGTTGAGCGAGCAATGATGATTGCCAAGGAACAAGCCGAAGAAGCCAATATTGCCAAAAGCCGTTTTTTAGCCAATATGAGTCATGAGATACGGACTCCTATGAATGCTATTTTAGGGCTTAGCCAGTTAATACTGGATGCCGATTTGAATCCCAAAGAACAAGATTATCTCCATAAAATTCACAGCTCGTCAAAAATGCTTTTGGGGATTATCAACGATATTCTCGATTATTCTAAAATTGAAGCGAATAAACTTGAACTGGAATGTAAAAGTTTCGATCTGGAAAATGTGTTGGCACAGCTAAGGGTTCTGTTTACCCAAAGCGCTGTGGATCATGGATTGGAGCTCTATTTCTATATGAAAAACGATGTTCCGAGAGTGATTGTAGGCGATGAACTGCGGCTCGATCAAATTCTCACCAACCTTCTCAGCAATGCCCTGAAATTTACCCATCGCGGAACGGTTACCCTGATAATCGAGTTAAAAGAACAATATGAAAATCGAGCCATCATACGATTTAGTCTTAGCGATACGGGGATCGGGCTCAGTGATGAGGAAATTGGAAAACTCTTTCAGCCTTTCAGTCAGGCCGACAGTTCCATGACTCGTAAATACGGAGGAACCGGGCTGGGGCTGGCCATATCCAAAAAACTGGTTAATGCGATGGGGGGAGAACTTGCTCTCAGCAGTATAAAAGGGGAGGGATCGACGTTTAGTTTTGAGATTGAAGCTGAGGTCGTCTCGTGGGAGCAGAATCATACGATGATGCAAGAGGAGTCGTATAAGATTCTGATTGTGGACGATCAGGAGATTTCACGTATCATCCTTAGAGATATGGCGGAGAGCTTCGGATGCAAAACCGATGAAGCATCCGGGGGTGACGAAGCGCTTAAAATGATTCTCAAAGCGGATGCGGAGAAACGGGGATACGATGTGGTTATCATGGACTGGTATATGCCGGGAATGGATGGAAAAGAGGCAATTCGGCAGTTGAATCAATTGGAGAGGGAAGGGGTCTTGAAAACAAAAGTTCCTTCTATATTAATGATAAGCGCCCATTCCAAAGAGGATATTCATATAGAAGAAGTGGACATAGAAGCCTTTTTGGCAAAACCGGTGACCAGTTCCACTTTGTTTGATGCCCTGGCCTCGGTCAAAAATGGGATACATTCCGTTATGGATATTCCAGAGATCCCGGATTCTCCCGATTTGAGCAGTTTGAATGTGCTTCTTGTCGAGGATAATGAACTTAATCAAGAAGTTGCACTGCTGATGCTCAAAAAAGTAGGGATAGAGGCCAAAACGGCTCAAAACGGTAAAGAAGCGGTAGATATTTTCTTATCGAATCCGGATTATTTTCATATTATTTTGATGGATTTGCAAATGCCGTTAATGAGCGGATACGAAGCGACGGCTATTATCCGAAAATATGACAAGAATATTCCGATCATTGCTCTAACCGCTGCGGCCATGGTAGAAGATAGGGAAAAAGTGTTGGAAGCAGGAATGAATGACCATTTAAGCAAACCGATTGATACCGATGAGCTTTATAAAAGGATTGTCCATTGGTGTCATAGAACGGATACGAATACTAAGCGTGCTTTGCCTTTACATGATAGTACGGATGCTTCTATCCTTGATACAACGTATGCTCTTAATCTTGTCAGTGGAAAAAAAGAGTTACTGGATACATTACTCTTTAAATTTCTTGCCCAGCTCAATGGAGAATTTTCCGAAATACCGAAACGGATCGCATTGAATGATCCATCAGCCGCATCTCTGATTCATGCCCTTAAAGGGGTAAGCGGAAATCTTGGCGCTAGAGCGTTGTATGCTCAGTGCAGTCGAATGGATACTCTCTTTAAAGAGGAAAAAGTCATTCCGGATGAAGAGATTCAACGATACATGGAAACGGTTAAAGCGCTTAAAGATCAAATTCAAGAGATGACGAGTGAGGAGAGGATTCCGATACATTCATCATCAAGCTTATCTCTTCAGGAGCTAAAAACGCTTTTGGAGCAGATTCAAAACAATCTCAAAACGGGGAGTATGGTGCAGTTGGAAGATCAACGTTATTTGATGGAAGAGATTCGCAGATTTGTCGATCAAAAAGAGCTGATGCGGTGGAAAGACGCCATGGATGAGTTTGATTATGACAGTGCATTGGAGATAATGAACGAATGGAAACTATGAAAACGATCATCCAAAAACCTACTATTTTAATCGTGGACGATATGGCCGCCAATATAGCCATCCTCTCTGACCTTCTTCAGGATGATTATAAAATCAAGGTGGCAAAAAGCGGCCAAAAAGCGTTAGAAATTGCCAAAGGGATTGAGAAACCCGATCTGATTCTTCTGGATATTGAGATGCCTGAAATGAACGGATATGAGGTATGTAAAGAGCTGAAAAATAATCCTGTAACCAACGGTATACCGGTGATTTTCGTCACGGCACGCAATGATGTTAAAGACGAAGAGTACGGACTTAATCTCGGGGCAGTGGATTATATCTCCAAACCGTTTCATCCGACCATCGTTAAAATCAGGGTGAAGAATCATATCTCCCTCAAACTAAAAAGTGATTGGCTTGAAGAACTTTCCCGGATCGACGGTTTGACCCATATTCCCAATCGGCGTTATTTTGATGAAGAGTATCAGAAAAAATGCAAAGAGATGATGAGAGAGCATAAAACGGTTGCTCTGCTGATGATCGATGTTGATTATTTTAAACGTTATAACGATCACTACGGTCATGGTAAAGGTGATGATTGTTTGATAAAAATTGCCGGGGCACTTAAATCCGCATTAAAAAGACCCAGTGATATGGTTGCCCGCTATGGCGGAGAAGAGTTTATTGTCCTTCTTCAAAATATTGATGAAAACGGTGCAAAAAATGTGGCGGAGAGCCTGATCAAAGCTGTAGGGG
>NZ_JAHFAQ010000038.1 GCF_023250475.1 Sulfuricurvum sp.
TTTCCAAAAGACGTTCAGGCATTGGCAAAAACCGCGAAAGATTTCGGTTATACACCTCGTATTTTAGATGCCGTTGAAGCGGTTAACTACGATCAAAAACATGTTATCTCCCAAAAAGTATTTAGCCGTTTCGGGCAAAATCTCGAAGGCAAAACATTCGCGATATGGGGATTGGCATTCAAACCTGAAACCGATGATATGCGTGAAGCGAGTGCGATTACGATTATCAATGATCTTACCGCAAAAGGGGCGAAGATTGTTGCGTATGATCCGAAAGCGCGTCATGAAGCCGAAAAACACTATCTAAAAGGCAATCCGAGTGTCAGTTACGTAGACGGTAAATACGAAGCGCTTGACAATACGGATGCCGTTATTCTCGTTACGGAATGGCAAGAGTTCCGAAGCCCAGATTTTGATGAGATGCAAAAACGTATGAAAGCATCTATTTTCTTTGACGGACGAAATCAGTTCAATAAAGAGCGGATGACTGAGATAGGATTTGAATACTTCCAAATAGGTGTTTAATTGCATACTTTGATCGGAGAATTATTGATTTTCAGTGCTTTTATAATAAGTATTATTAGCTTAAATGCAGGGGTATTGTCATATATTCGAAAAAGACAATATAAATACAATCCGAAGCAAGACTATCGCTATTCATTCGATAAACATTGTGATTTAATGGAGATTGAAAGTTCCGAGACTATCGATCTCTCTGCTATCTCTTCCGATAGTACCCTAATTTTAGAGATTAAAGTGCATAGCACTCTATCGGGGCATCTGTGTCAGCCTTATATCGAAATACAGTGTGATAGAGTGGATAGAGCCTGTCATTATCTCGAACACGGTTTACGGGGACTCCGTTATTTGGACATAAGCGGGTTTTGCGGTTCGGGAATAAAGCTAAAACTGCATCACTGTGCTTTTTCGCATAAAAAAGGCTTTTTGTATCGATATCAGAACCCGAATATAGATGACAAAACCGTATTGATCCTAGCACCTCATGCCGATGATGCCGAAATCGCCGCTTACGGACTTTACAGTACTTCGGCTCGAAGCCATATCATTACGATAACGGTCGGTGAAGAGGGCAAATGTGACTACTGTGGGTTGTATGGCTCCAAACAAGAACGTACAATACAGAAAGGAAAATTGCGGGTTCACGATGCGTTGAGTGTTCCTGCCTTGGGAAATGTTACGCAAGAGCGGTGTGCAATGCTTGGTTATTTTGGGATGAGTCTGAAATGGATGTTTGAGCATCAAGATCAGCAAGCTATTTCTACGTCTACCGGCATCGATGATATATCTTTTTTTAGACGTGTTGAACATACTCCATTTATAAAGAATCAAAAAGCAAGTGCAACATGGGACTCTTTAGTTCAGGATTTATACAGTGCGATTGATACTATCAAACCGGAGATTATTATTACGCCGCATCCGGATCTTGATTCAAATAGTGATCATCGCTATACTACTTACGCTCTCATAGAAGCTTTACAGCGTGCAAATATGAGTGATACCAAATTATATTGTTACACGAATCATCATATTTATAATGAAACCTATCCGTATGGACCGATGTTTTCGACATCTTTGTTGGCTCCAAAGTTCAATACCCCTTTTGTCTATGAGTCAATCTATTCGTATCAAGCAGATATTTCAAAACAAATTGAAAAATTTTATGCCCTTGAAGCAATGCATGATTTGCGGGATGCTACACTGGTGATAGGTGTAAAAAAAGCATGGAAACATTTCAGTAAACAGCTCAAGAGAGCTATCCAGCAGCGTGATAAGAGCTATTATCGCAGAGGAGTGCGATCAAATGAACTTTTTTATGTGATAGGTTGGGAATCACTGAGCAAACATTGGAAATCATGAATAATTGTTTGCGGTAAGAATGCCTTGATGCACGATTCGAAATCGAGTATGCTCTCCTCATGCAGTGTCATGTTGATTCGTTCGGCCATCGATTCGGGATTTTGGTCGCAAAGATATCGAACCAAAGCTCCCCGCATTATATCCATAACGCCGCTTTGACTTTTGGTTGAGATGACTTTAGTACCGCAGGCAAGTGCTTCGAGCAATACCATTCCAAGACCTTCTAATTTTGAACTGAGGACGAAGAGATCGGCATTTTTCATCCACGGGTACGGATTGCTAACCTGACCTATCAAATGAATTGAATCTTTGTAGGGGCTTTCTTCCGCTCTAAACCGTACATTATCCAGATCATGCCCGATTCCGATAATGACCAATTTTTTGGTTATTTTATTTTGACTTCGCAGGAGATTATACGCTTCAATAAGCAGGGAAATATTTTTATTCGGGGTAATTCGACCGACACTGAGTATATACGATTCGTTTATTTCAGGAGTAAACGCTTCCGCTTTTTTTCGAATATCGTCCATTTTGAGCGGATTTCCGATGACGTTTAGGCGATTCGGGGAGGTTTGGGTCTGTTTATAAATAGCGAGCAGCTTTTCTTGAATGGCATGCGATACGCAGATGACATTCTTTTGATGATACAAAAACTTGAAATAAAAACGTTTTAGCGGTGTGTCGGAGGGGATAAACATACTTTCGGTGATTTGGAAGACACGAGGGTCTTTGATCGGCCATAAGGTTTCGAACGTCCCTTGTCCCCGAATAATTATCAGATCGAATTGACCGTATTGTTTTTCTAAGAGTGCCAATCGGTAACGAAAAAGAGAGGATAAAAAGGGAGCACTCCATAAAAAATAGCTATTGCGTATAAAAATATTAAGGAGACGAGACAAAAGTTCAAAAAACAGACCTATACCGGATAGCATCGACAATTTCTGGAGATTAAAATGGTGGAGGAAAACAGATTTATCGGGGGTGAAGACTTTGTTTTTTTCTTTGAAGTAAATCAAATGAGATTCATGCCCCCCTTGGGCGAATGATTCGGCTAATGAGACAGCTGCACGCTGCATTCCCCCCATATTCAAACTTCTGACAATGACCGCTACCCGCATAGAACTCCTTTGATGAAAGTATAACAATATAATCCATTTATAACCCTCAATTGGCTAACATTATAGTTATGAAGATAACAGCCAATATTATTACGCTAAATGAAGAAAAAAATATCGAAGCGGCTATCCGATCGATTATGGGAGTGTGCGATGAAATCTTGGTGATTGATTCGCAAAGTACCGATAAAACCCGCGAGATTGCCGAGTCATTGGGAGCTAAAGTCGTTGTGCAGTCTTATCTGGGAGACGGTCCGCAAAAAGCGTTCGGTGCCCCGTTAGCTAAAAATGATTGGATATTAAGTCTGGATGCAGACGAACGGCTCGATACCAATGCGATTGAGGCGATCAAGCGGCTCGATCTTGAGCAAACCTCCTATGATGCGTTTTCGTTCGCACGCAAGACCTATGTCGGAAAACATTTCATCAAACTGTGGTATCCCGATCGGGTGACACGATTGTATAACAGAAGCAAATGCGGTTTTGAGTCCTCCGGCGGGCATGCGAAAGTGAAAACGGATAACGTAAAAGCATTGGATGCTGATATGCTCCACTACTCGTATGAAAATTACGCCGAAATGATTAAAACAAGCCATAAGTTCATCACTCGAGGGGCACGGATTGCCCATGAAGAAGGGAAACGTGCCGGAACTTTCGATCCTTTTCTTCACGGAATGGGGGCATTGTTCAAAGCATTGATTTTGAAAGGGGGGATGTTTCACGGAATCCACGGATGGAATGTTGCCCTTATCTCCGCTTTTAGTTCGTACATGAAATATGCCCTTATGCTGGAGTTGCAGGAAAATGAATAAAAAACTCAATCTTTTGGAACTGTGCCTTTCTCCAGACTTGGGCGGATTGGAACTCTATATGGTCAGGGCGGCCAAAGCGCTGGATGAATCGATGAACGTCATCAGTGTCATTAATCCCTTGGGCAAGCTGGAACAGTATTATCAAGGTACTCCGTATCGCTATGTAAGTCTCAAAAAAAAATCGAATCTGGTGATGTTTGTGGCGGCACGTAAACTGGCTCGTATCATTGATAAAAATCAGATCGATATCGTCCATTTGCATTGGACTAAAGATATTCCGATCGCGGTAACGGCTAAAGTATTTTCCAAACGCAAACCCAAGCTGGTTCAAACCCGAAATATGACGATGACGAGGTTCAAAAACGATTTTTATCACCGTTTTTTGTATCGCAATATCGATTTAATGCTCCCCGTAACCCATCAGGTCGCGGATCAAATCAATACCTTTATCCCCGAGTCTGTCCGTCCGAAAGTCGAAGTTCTTTATATGGGTTCTGATCATCCTGAGCTTCTGGATGCGAAAGGAGTTGAATCTTTGCGCAGAGAATTGGGGATGGAGGAGAAATTTGCCGTCGGGATGGTCGGACGGATCAATGAAGCCAAGGGACAGCATCTTTTGATTCAGGCCGTTGCACGGATTAACGATTCCGCGGTTCATGCCTATTTCGTCGGGCATGAAATGCACAAAGGGTATACCGATCAGCTGCGTGCGATGGCGGAAAATCTGGGAGTGTCGGAGAGAATCCACTTTTTAGGATTCATGAAAAATCCGCACCATTTCTATCAAGCATGTGACGCCGTCGTTCTCGCTTCCAAGCGGGAGACATTCGGGCTTGTTTTAATTGAAGCGATGCAGGTGGGGACTGCGGTTATCGGATCAAACAGCGGAGGTGTTGTTGAGATCATTGACGACAATGAGACGGGGCTGTTGTTCAAAGCGCTCAATAGTGAAAGTTTGGCCGAAAAAATACTCCTATTAAAAGATGAATCATTGAAATACAAGTTGGCTGAAGCGGGGAGGGCCAAAGTAGAGAAGGTATTCTCGAACAAGACGCAGTTTGAAGCATTAAAAACCATTTTAACGAGCGAGAAGATATGAAAGTCAGTGTAATCATAGCGGTATATAAAGATATTCAATCTTTGGATTTAATTTTACAGGCGCTTAAAAAACAGACCTATACAAATTTTGAAGTAATTGTCGCTGAAGATAATAATAGTCCAGTAATGGCTAACTACATTAACTCGGTACAAGGGCTACAAATTTTGCACACATCTCAAGAAGACAACGGTGTCCGAAAATCACGTTCGCAGAACAATGCTATTGTGGCGAGTACTGGGGAATATCTTATTTTTATCGACGGTGATATTATCCCTTACAGTACTTTTATCGAAGGGCATATGGCCTTGGCGAGTAAGAGTGCCGTTTTAGCTGGCCGAAGAGTAAATTTGCCTGAAAATATGACAAGAAAATTACGAAGCGGGGAGATTTCATCCTATACATTAGAGAGATTTTATTGGCTGTTTGCTTTGTATTTTATGTTTGATCGAAATACTCGATTTGAACAGGGAATGTATCTGAATCCAAACGGATTGATTTATAAACATATTATTGCAAAGCGGCGTAGAAATACAAGTTTGATAGGATGCAATTTCTCATGTTTTAAAGAGAATATGGTAGCGATAAACGGCTTTGATGAGAGTTTCGGTGAATCGTCATTGTCCGATGATGTCGATTTGGATTGGAGATTTAGAGCTTATGGCTTGTCCTTGAAATCTTGCAAGAACAGTGCCAATACTTTTCATCTATTCCATAAAAAACAAAATAACCCTACCGCATCCGAACAATGGGAGAAGTTTGAAAAAAATAAAGTAGAAAATAGATTTAAAACTGAAAGGGGTTTGAACCTTCATGAATAAATTGTATGCGTACATTGAAAAGTTTCAAAATAAATTTTTTGAGTTGCGACACGATAAAGATAGATTAACCCTGTGGATGAACAATCTAATAGTTGTCTATATGTTTTTTATCCCTATTACCGCTTCGGTTACAAGCCGTATTTTTGTAGTAATTTTGATTTTGTTCTTAATACGTGGAAATATCGCTCACTATATTAAGGAAGCATGGAGTAATAGTGTAGTTCGGGCATTTAGCTATTTGTTAATGGTGTATCTTATTTGGTTTATTGGTTCTGATAATCTAAAAGAAGGGTGGACTTCATTTAGTCATGTAAAAAATGCATTGTATCTTTTTGTTTTTTTAGCCGTCATTGACGGACGTTATATCAATAGAATACTCGGGGCATTTATCGTAGCGATGATGATGAGCGAGATATTGTCTTATTCGATGTTTTTTGGTCTCCTCCCTTGGGAATTCAGTATCGGTGGACAATTATTATACAAAGCATATCAGGTAGGCGATCCAGTACCTTTTTTACATCATATTCATTACGGTGTTTTATTAGCATTTACTGTAGTGCTATTATCGCAAAAAGTGTTGTATGTAAAAGAGGATATTCGACTAAAAATAATTATGCTCTTTTTCACCATTACCGCATTGGCAAATATTTTTGTCACGGGAGGTAGAACTGGCTATATTACATTTTTCCCTTTATTGACCCTTTTCTTTTTCTATTACCACCGAAAATGGATATTGCCAGCATTGGTTGGAATATCTCTCTTTGCAGGAATAATGTATCAAAATAGTAATTTATTACAGTATAAAGTGGCTCAGACGGTAATGGAGGTTGAAAAGCTTGTCCAGCCTACAGCTGATTTTGGATCTTCTTTAGGGCAGCGTGTCGGATTCTGGGTCTACAGTGAAGAGGTTGTCAGGGATAATTTCTTTTTCGGTGTAGGGACAGGAGATTCTATGGATGAAGTCTTTGCACGTGTTTTGCCCAAAGATGAAGTAGTAAAATCTATTGCCCATGAGCACAACCAATATATCAGTATTATGTTGCAATTCGGACTTATCGGTCTAGCGGTTTTTCTAAATATTTTTTATCAAATTTATAAATTTAAAAGTAATAATCAAGATATGCGGTTCATTCAGCTTGCAATCACAGTAGCGATTGGTATTGGGATTACTATGACTATGTTTAATTTACGAGTATTCCTCCATCTTTGGATTTTAATACTAGCCCTTACTATGGTTCCAGAATCCCGACAAACAATTCAGAGTTCTATCCCACCAGTTGGACGTTTTTTAAGTCAAGTGATTGGATTAGGCGTTATTTTTTACCTTGCGATATTTTTGAAAGAAATTATGAAGTTTTAAGGAGAGATTAAATCGGTTTAGTGTCAAAAAATTTAATGTATTCAGTTTATAATCTTATTTACTTTTAGAGAACAATAGATTAGTAAATCATTCTAATAAACGCAGAGGTATGAGCAAAAGTGGGATCAAAAAATATAAAATTATCTGTAACCGTAATAACCTACAACCAAGAGTTATTTATTGAAGAGACTCTTAAAAGTATTGTCAATCAAGAATTGGATATACCGTGGGAAATTATTATTGGCGATGATTCATCTACCGATAGAACACCTGATATAATCGAAAAATACGCACAACAATATCCTCATATTATAAAGCCAATTTATCGAACGAAGAATCTTGGGCATACTGGCAATTATATTGAAACAACAAGGATGGCGAAGGGGGAATATATTGCTCATATTGATGGAGATGATTTGATGTTACCGGGTAAACTGCAGAAGCAGATTGATTTTTTAGACAATCATCCCGCATGCAGCATGGTACACCATCTAGTATATTTTATTAATAAGCAAGGTGTGAAAATAGGTCGAACAAAAGCAAAAAATGCAACAGTCGGAACTATCAATAGTATAATAAAACGAAATAGCATTATAAATAGTTCCAATATGTTTAGACGCTCTTGCCTTGATGAACACTTTTACAATATACCACACTCTCTTATGCTGCATGATAAATTAGCACATATGATTAAAGCTCAGTATGGATATGTTTGTTTAATTCCGGAAATTTTAGGTTCTTATAGAGTGTATGCGGAATCTATTTTTAAAAGTGCATCTTCTCATAAACTTTTTAAAGCACAAATTTATACTGTAGATTATGCAAAGAATCTACAGGGGACATCTGAAAGTGCAATAAATGAAGGCAAGAGCATTTTATATCTTGCCCAAGTTCGTTCGCATTACAAGAATAAAAATTATAAACGTTCTAAATATTATTTAAAAATGGCTAAGCAATTAGTTAAGAATTCCTATGAAACGTATCGATTTACAATAAAGTTATATTTGAAAAAAATTAATTTCTGATATCATTTTTTTTCTGCAAGTATGAAATATCGGATAGTGACAAATTCTTCAAAAAATATTTGTAAAAATAATTTAAAAATACGTAATCTTTTCAAATATCGCATAGCTTGGCCTTGATTACTACTAACTATTTTTAAAATATTAAAATTTTGATTTTCAAATAACGAGATTATATTTTTCTTACAAAAAAATCTCAAATGAGTTTTGTCCAAGATACCAGAATCCGAATATTTGAAGTCACCTTCAAAAAATATTTTTTTCATTGTTTTAAATTCACGTATATTTGGAATACTGGCAATAATAACGCCTTCAGACTTTAAATATTTTTTTAATGATTCTAATGTTTTTTCTGGGGTTACTAAATGCTCTAATATATCTCCGCATATGATTACATCAAATTGGGAATTTTCAAAAGGGAGAATAGCTGTTTCAATATTGTCAATAATAAAATTTGAAAAAAGTTCACTATTTTGGTTGGAATTTTCAATTTTACACAATTCGACACCGTATATTTTATTTGCAAAACCGTGTTCTTTTGCATATAATAAAGTTTCTCCGCCACCGGCACCTATCTCAAGAACATTTCCCTTTCTATTAGCTTGTGGAATTAAATCTAACAGCTCCTTTCTCGGTAATTGTTGATAGATATAGTTATGTTCATCCATTGAAATAATCCTTCATTTTTATTTAGCCAATTTGTTAAACAAGTAGAGATATATATTCTTCTACTTCTCTTTCTAAAGCAAAAATCATACTCGCTTTTTTGATATTTTCTAATGCTAATTTTTTTTCTTCTTTTAGATTTTGTGCTATAAAAAGCAACTGTCTTTTTAGACAATCTATATTTTGGTCTTCTACCAAATGGATGTGAAATCCCATTTCTCCGAAATTACTAATCGCTGTATTATCGAATGCAATAACAATAATACCGTGAGCAATGGCTTCCATCATCACGCTACCATATCCTTCTCCGCGTGGAGGAAAAATAAAAATATCATGTTTTTGGTATTCATCATAGATTGAATCGGTAAAGCCGTTGATATGAATTTTTTCGGCATAAGGAAGAGACTGAATAAGTTCTTTTAGCTGAGGAGTGAATTTTGAATCGGCAGGACCGAAGTTATCCAAATAAAATGGAATGTGTTGTTCTTCGAGAACGGAACAGGACATAATAGCTTTGTCGATTCCTTTTCCTTTGGTAACTCGACCGATATGAAGAAGTCTTAGTGTATCAGAAGGAGTTTTAGGAAGCATGCTAATTGGCTTTGGAAGCGAGGGGACGATAACGCGCATTTGACTTTTTCGCCCGAAAGGGATAATACGTTTAACATTTTCAGACATGTATTTTGAGATCGGGACATGATGGGCTACATCAGAATAAATAAGACGATGAAACCAATCTTTTTTTGGAGTCGATTTTGTGGAACCGTGACGAATAATGAGATTGATATCAAGACCCAAAAAAGCAAAATATAGTGATTTTAGTTCGGATGCTCCGAAAAAAAGCACATTTTTAATTTTTTTTGTTTGGATAATTTGGCGGGTATTGATGATCAACGATAGACCAAGATTGCTTGAAAATGTAATTGTTTTATAGGAAATATCTCGGTAGTCCGGATTGTTCAGACATTGTTGATGGATAAACTTACCTTCTTGGATGATAAACGTTATATCGACATAACGGCTAAGAGTTTTTGCAAGCTTGAGACTGGCGAGTTCCATGCCGCCGACATGAGGAGATAAACAGATAACGGCGGTCGGCTGTTTGATTGACGGCTTATTCATGGCTAAGAGACTTAAAATAGGCAATTGTTTTCTTTAATCCCTCTTCAAGAGCGATAGTCGGTTCCCAGTTCAGTTCTTTTTTGGCCAGACTAATATCGGGCTGTCGTTGGAGAGGATCGTCCTGCGGAAGCGGCATAAAGATAAGTCTGGATGATGATCCAGTCAGATCGATGACTTTTTGAGCCAGCTCTAACATGGTAAATTCTCCGGGATTACCGATATTGACAGGTCCTGTGAAGCTATCATCACTATTCATTAACCGTATCATCCCCTCGACGAGATCATCAACATATTGAAAACTGCGCGTTTGCGTCCCTTCTCCGTAGATAGTAATATCGTGGTTATTGATGGCCTGCATGATAAAGTTGCTCACAACCCGCCCGTCATTCGGATTCATATAAGGGCCATAGGTGTTAAAGATACGGATAACTTTTATTTTGACGCCGTATTGTCGATAATAATCAAAAAAGAGGGTTTCGGCGCATCGTTTACCCTCATCATAACAAGCACGTATTCCCGTCGTACTGACACTTCCGCGGTAGCTTTCGGGCTGAGGATGCACTTCGGGATCGCCATATACCTCACTGGTACTTGCCTGCAAGATTTTTGCTTTGCATTTTCGAGCGATATCGAGCATATTGATGGCACCGAGTACCGATGTACGTGTTGTCGCAACGGGATCAAACTGATAATGGGGAGGTGAAGCGGGACAGGCAAGATTATAGATTTCATCGATTTCCAGCAAAAGAGGTTCTTGCACATCATGACGGATCAATTCAAAATAAGGGTGTGGTAACAAGTCGATAATATTTTTTTTACTTCCGGTGAAAAAATTATCCAGACAAATAACGTCGTTGCCTTCATTCAAAAGCCTTCTGCACAGATGACTTCCGACAAATCCGGCTCCTCCGGTTACTAAAATACGTTTGCGCACACTTACCCCTTTGCCTTGACTAATTACACCATTTTACCGTGTCGATGATTAATTTTCGGAATTACTAAAGGATGGATATAATACCGCTTAAAAAGAGTTTCAATGAACAGAATTCACCCTTTTATTATCGCTATCGTCAAAATCCAACTCATTTTTTTATTTATTATGTCATTGATCCGCGTATGGTTTTATGAACATTTTTCTCCCTATGTGGCACTTCCGGAGACGTTGCGCGGTGAATGGCTGTATGCTTTTTGGTTCGGTCTACGATTGGATTTAAGTGTTTTGGGATATGTCAGTATCGCATCATTGCTTATTTTGGCGATCATGCAACTATTCCGAAGTAAGAACAGAACGATCCGCCGTATATTGACGAGTTATTTTTGGGCGGTTTTTATCCTTATCAGTATGTTTTTGGGTGCCGACATGGCATTTTATTCCTATTTCGGAGAGCATGCGAATATCATGATTTTCGGCGTGATGGACGATGATACGGAAGCTTTGCTCGAGATAGCCTGGAAAAACTATAATATCCCTCTCTTAAGCGTAATGGGGGTGATGTACGGCATCGTACTATGGAAGGTGATTGCTTTTGTTTTCCGACGCACCGAGGAAGTCAAAATACGTCCATTTCCTGTTTCAGGGAAGGTTGGTATATTTGTCGTGATGATGGCACTGTCATTTTTAGCTGCACGCGGATCGCTAGGGATTTTTCCGATATCGAAATATGTCGTGGACGTCTCTTCTGATCCTTTTATCAACCAGCTCCCGCAAAACGGCGTATTCGCAATCATAAAATCCTACAAACAGTATAAAAAAAGCAAATCGGACGATTATAATCTGATCAAGATGATGGGATATGAAAACAATATAACCGAGGCATTTCGCATTCATCTCCAAAATCGAGCTTTAAATCCGAAGGACCTGTTGGGATCGCTGCAACAACAAACTCGCACAAACATTCAGCTCGAAAAAAATCCTCCTAATGTCGTTGTGATTATGGTTGAGAGTTTCGGGATGCCGATTACACAATACCAAAGCAAAACGTTTGATATACTGGGACGGCTTCAAAAACATTTTGATGAAGACACACTATTCCGTAACTTTATTTCCGGTTCGAACGGAACTATTGGATCAATGGAACCGTTTCTTTTAAATATCGCAGCACGTCCTGAAAGTACCTCATTCGGGCAGAGCAATTATGTGCAAACGGCTTTTAAACAAGCTTCCGCCAGAGTCTATCAGTCAAAAGGATATGAAACCTCCTATGTGTACGGAGGCGATTTATCGTGGCGTAATGTCGGTGGTTTTATGAAATATCAGGGATTTGATCATGTGGAAGGAAAGGGGGCTATTGTTAGCGCTTTGAATCTAGATGAAAAAAAAGCATCACACAGTTGGGGAGTTTATGATCAATATGCATATGATTTTCTTCTTAAAAAACTTTCCAATGCTAAAAACCCTCAATTCATATATTTGATGACAACAAACAATCATCCCCCTTACGATATCCCTCCCGAATACACTTCGAGACCTTTGGTCTGGTCAAGCGAAATGACGAAGCATATGAACGGAGACAGATCGTTGTTGGAAAAAAGGCTTCATGATTATGCGTATGCATTGGATATGGCAGGACGTTTTATGGACGAAATCAAAAATAATCCGAAGTATGCCAATACAGTAGTCGTCATAACCGCCGACAACAATACGATCGAATCAAGTATGAAATACGATGATCCTGTAGCAGCTTCTAAGTTGATCCCTTTTTATCTCTATCTACCTAAATATTTAAAACCTCGTGATATCAACGTATCAGTTGCGGGATCGCATAAAGATATTTTTCCAACGTTGTACAATCTAACGCTTAGTAATGCTGATTATATGTCAATGGGAGTTGATTTATTAGCCCCGAACAATCTTCATTGCGGTTTCAATGATGCGGGTGTTATTGTTTCTGATCATGGGGCATTTGAAGTTGATAAGGTTAAAAACAGCTATCAATCAGAGTGCAATCGGTATTATAAGGCAACTTTGGCTTCAGAAGAGTATTTAATCCAATCACACATTAGGCAGCAACATATGCAGAAAGGTCATTAGCGGGATTTTAAGTACTTATGTGAAATAATATCTTTTTAAGAAGGCTAGTTATGAAAATAGGGATGATTGGATTGAGATATGTTAAATTGTCTGAGGTATATGTATTTAGAAAAGTATATTCGGTAGTGGGGTTTGATATTAAATCAATTTTTTCTCTTCCGGATGGGAGACTATAATTTTATGCATATTCTCGTAACGGGTGGAGCAGGCTATATTGGTAGTCATGTAATAAAGCAACTTCTTGAGTATACTAATTATGATATAACTATTATTGATAATTTATCTACAGGTTATCAGCGTACAATTGATACGCTTAAACAAATAGCGTCTAGTTCAAGTAACGGTACTTTGCAGTTCTATCATGCTGATTTAGCTGATTTTAAAGGGATTGAAAAGATTTTTCTATCTAATCATTTTGATGCAGTCATCCACTTTGCTGCTTCAATAGTTGTTCCAGAATCGGTTGAAAATCCACTTAAATATTATATGAATAATACTGTTAATACGACAAATCTTATTCATTTATGTAATCAGTACAATGTTGGTAAATTTCTTTTTTCTTCCACAGCTGCCGTATATGGTGAGCCAAGTGAAACTCCTGTAAAAGAAACAACTCCAACTAATCCGATTAATCCTTATGGTATGAGTAAGTTAATGAGTGAACGGATATTGCAAGATGCATCTGAGGTAAATCCTAATTTTAGTTTTGTTATTTTGCGCTACTTTAATGTTGCTGGAGCTGATATAAAAAATCGTATTGGACAGAGTTTTCCAAATGCTACACACTTGATAAAAGTAAGTGCTCAAACGGTTATAGGACAAAGAGAAAAACTTTCTATATTTGGTGATGATTATGATACTTATGATGGCACATGTATCCGTGATTACATACATATAGAAGATTTAGCCTCAGCTCATATTAGTGCTTTGCATTATTTAGAAGCAAACCATGTAAATAATATTTTTAACTGTGGATATGGACATGGATTTAGTGTAAGAGAAGTTGTTGAAACTATGAAAGATGTATCAGAGACAGATTTTACTATTGAAGTTGTACCTCGTCGTGCAGGTGATCCGGCATTATTGATTGCAGATAATATGAAGATTAAGAATACTCTCAACTGGGAGCCGAAATTTGATAATTTGAAACTAATATGCACAACGGCATTGAATTGGGAGAAAGAGATGATCTTACATGAAATATGATAGAATCGTTTTCAAAAAAATTATTACATTTAAAGAGATAATTGATATTTTTATGAACTTATTTGTATTTGAAATTATTAGTTTCTAAAAATACGATATATTATATGTCCTATTATTATCAATTGAGGTAAAAAATGAGTGCTTATAGGAAAATTTCTGATAAACTTAAAAGATTTGAGGTATTAAAATAATGAAAATTCTCGTTACCGGAGCAGCTGGATTCATAGGATCACATCTAGTGCTTAAATTACTTCAAAATAATCATACAGTTGTTGGATTAGATAACATTAATGATTATTATGATCAAAATATAAAATATAGTAGACTAAAAAGGGCTGGGATAGAACAAGAATCTATAGTTGATAAGCAGATTGTTCCTTCTATATCTTTTCGAAAATATAGTTTTATTAAATTAAATTTAGAAGATAAAATAACCATGATGACTCTTTTTGAGTTGGAGCAGTTTGATGCAGTTTGTAATTTAGCCGCTCAAGCTGGTGTTCGATATTCTCTTATTAATCCAAGTGCTTATATTGATAGTAATATTATAGGATTTATAAATATTTTGGAGTGTTGCAGATATGCAGGGGTCAGTAACCTTTCGTATGCTTCTTCTTCTTCGGTGTATGGATTGAATGAGGATCTTCCCTTTAGTACAGATCATAATGTTGATCATCCTATTAGTCTTTATGCAGCAAGCAAAAAATCAAATGAATTGATGGCGCATACCTACAGTCATCTTTTTGGAATTAGTACGACAGGTTTACGATTTTTTACCGTATATGGCCCTTGGGGTCGTCCTGATATGGCACTATTTCTTTTTGTTAAAGCTGCCTTGGAGGGGAAAGCTATTGAAGTTTTTAATAATGGGGATATGCTTCGTGATTTCACTTATATTGATGATATTGTTGAAGGAATTGTTCGAGTAATAAATAACCCTGCAAAAACTGATATTGCGTGGAATGGGAAATCTAGACGGGTATCAACATCATCAGCTCCATATAAAATCTATAATATCGGGAATAATAATCCAGTCAAATTAATGGATTTTATTAGTGCTATTGAAAATCGACTTGGCACAAAAATTAAAAAAGATTTTCTTCCAATTCAGGCAGGAGATGTCCCTAGTACGTATGCTGATGTTGATGATTTGATACAAGATATGGGGTATAAGCCATCTACCTCGGTTCAAGATGGTATTAATAACTTTGTGGATTGGTATCTAGATTTTTATGCTATTAAGGATAAGGAATGAAAAGTAAAATTTGTATTATTGGTTTAGGCTATGTCGGACTTCCATTGGCTCATGCATTCAGTGAAAAATATTCTGTAGTTGGCTTTGATATTGCACCTTGGCGTATTGATGAATTATGCAATGGATATGATCGAACATTGGAATTGAATGAAATGCAAGTCAAAGAAGCATTAAATAATGGAATGATTTTTACATTGAATATTGATGAGATACGAGATTGTAATATTTATATTGTAACAGTTCCAACACCAATTGATAAGCATAAAAAACCAGATCTTACCCCTTTATTAAAAGCCAGTGAAACTATAGGGAAAATACTTAAAAAAGATGATATTGTTATCTATGAATCGACAGTTTATCCAGGAGCAACAGAGGAAGATTGTGTACCGATTTTAGAAAAATTTTCGGGATTAAAGTTTAATCAGGATTTTTTTTGCGGTTATAGTCCTGAACGAATAAATCCAGGTGATAAAGAACATACAGTAACTAAAATTAAGAAAATTACAAGTGGTAGCACTCCTGAAATCGGTAAAAAAGTAAATGAACTTTATTTGAGTATTATTGTGGCTGGAACCCATTTAGCTCCTACTATTAAAGTAGCTGAAGCTGCAAAGGTAATTGAAAATTCACAACGAGATATTAATATTGCTTTCGTTAATGAGCTTTCAATGATTTTTAGTCGGCTTGGCATTGATACAAATGATGTTTTGGAAGCAGCTGGAACCAAATGGAATTTCTTAAAGTTTAAACCAGGGCTTGTAGGGGGACATTGTATCGGAGTTGATCCGTACTATTTGACGCACAAAGCTCAAGAGGTAGGCTATAATCCAGAAATTATCATTGCAGGTCGCCGGCTTAACGATAATATGGGTATATATGTTGCCAATCAGGTCATTAAGTTAATGATTAAGAAAGGGCATAAAATTGAAGGTTCCAATGTATTGATTTTAGGAATTACTTTTAAAGAAAATTGTCCTGATATTCGTAATAGTCGTGTTATTGACGTAATACGAGAACTACAAGAATTTGGATGTTATATAGATGTTAGCGACTATTGGGCTGATGCTGATGAAGTGGAACATGAATATAATCTATCTCTTCAAAAAGAACCAAATTTGAGTTCTTATGATGCAGTAGTATTAGCGGTTGCACACAATAATTATCGACACTTAGAATTAAACAATGAAAAGCAAGTTATATTCGATATAAAATCTATATTGCCATATTCAGATGGAAAATTATAAAAAAATATTTTGAGAATGGAAGGGACGAAGTCATGAAAATTAATTTTATCGATTTACAGGGTCAATACCAAAAGTATAAAGAAGAGATTGACCATGAAATTCATGATGTGTTGGATACATCAAACTATATTATGGGGCCTAAAGTAATTGAATTGGAAAACAATTTAGCTACTTTTACAGGGGCAAAGCATGCTATTGCTTGTAGTAGCGGAACAGATGCCTTATTATTAGCTTTAA
>NZ_JAHFAQ010000141.1 GCF_023250475.1 Sulfuricurvum sp.
GAATATTGGTTTGGTGATAATGCAAAGTCTTCTTTACAAAATGTACAATTTTCTGATGGGACTGTATTAACACGCAATGATATATATAAATACTATTTAGCTGATGACAATAGTAAAGGGATAACAGGTTCTTTACACGATGAAACATTATATGGCTATGGGGGAGTTGACTATATTTCTGGTAATGGCGGAAATGATATCATTATCGGCGGTAAAGGGAACGATGAGATCCGAGCGGCTTATAATGGTATAGAAACCTTTGTTTTCGATCGCGGAGACGGCCAAGATGTCATTGATTATGTTGGTAAAAAAGATACGATTGAATTTGGTTCGGGAATAACCTTGGATGATATCGATATACGAATGGTAACCGGTCCTGATAGAGGATTTACAGGTGAGCAATTAATGGTTGTTAGTCTTAGAGAAGATGGTAAGGGGTTTGAAGAATGGTCTGACAAAATTACGTTGCGTCGATCTTCATATCAATTCAATATCTCATTTTCGAATGGTAGTTCTGCCAATGTCAGGGAACTTAACGAACGATTCGGCTTTTTAGATATCGATAATATTGTAGCATTTAACGAAGAAAATGAATATGATCTTGGTTCAGGGAACGATATTCTCTACGCTCCAGGAAATGGAGCAATCATAAATGCCGGAAAAGGAGATGATTATATCTCGACCGATTACGGTAATCAGATATTTATGTTCCAACGTGGTGATGGTCGGGATTATATAGATGATTATAATGATTTCACACGTTATACCGGAAGCTCGGAAAATGACATAATCCTATTTATCGATGATACAAAAAAAGAGGATTTAATTTTTAAGGCTGATGGTAATAATTTGCTGATAGCGATAAAAGAAGAAGGGAAAACTTTTGATGAACTGCATAACATTATCATAGTAAGAGAATGGTATGCTGTAAGCGGGAGTAACATACAAAGTGGAAGAATTGAGCATATTGAATTTTCAGATGGATCATTCTTAACTCCATCACAGATCATTTCAATGATGGGAACAGATGGCAATGATTTTATTAAAGGTCTTGAAGTATCAGATATTTTACAAGGTGGTAAAGGTAATGATACTTTAGTTGGAGGGAATGGGGATGATACCTATGTCTACAATCTTGGAGACGGATACGATATTATAGATGATCTTCATGATAACCGTAGAATTGAAAATAATATTTTACAATTCGGTGCAGGTATTAGTGCAGATGATTTAATAGTCAAAAATGATGGAAACGATCTATTGATTTTAGTTAAAAATAGTCCTTCTCATAATGATCAAATTAAAATTAAAAATTGGTACTCAAGCGATTTTTTAGGATTTTTTGCGAATCAAATGATTCATTTTGAATTTTCAGATGGTACGAATATGAATATTGGAGAAATAAATTCAATAATTGATATTTATACTAATAATGCACCACAAGCTCTATCAAAAACGTCCCATACTCTCCAAAACATTCGTGGCTTTAGCGGAGATGTTGGAGCTACGGACGTAGATGGTGATATTCTTACCTACACTGTTACTACAGAAGCAACCAACGGTACACTGAGTGTTGATGAGACAGGTACATGGAACTATACGGCGGCTAATGGATATATGGGTAGTGACAGTGCTGTTATAACTATCGATGACAATAACGGAGGGGTGATTGAGCAAACCCTAAACTTTGAAGTAAACGTTTCTGCGCCGACACTCTCAGATATTACCGCAAATCTTCTCGAAGATAGCGATGTTTCTGGAGTTTTGAATGTTACTAATCCGATTGGCGGAGCTTTGGTGTATGAAGTTCTAAATCCTTCGGCAAAAGGAAACTTTACCGTTAATGAAGCAGGAGAATGGAGCTACACACCAAATGCCAATCTTAACGGTGATGACAGTGTCACTGTGAAAGTGACCAACTCATACGGTTTAAGTTCTACAGCTACAGTATCACTGGCTATCGAAGCGGTGAACGATACACCGATTCTAACTGAGGCTCCGGCACAAGTTACTCTCTATGCTGGATCAAGTACATCCGGAGGGGTCAAAGCATCCGATATAGACGGTGACATGCTCTCGTATAGTGTTGCATCCAACCCTGACCACGGGATACTCAGTATCGATGATCAAGGGCACTGGAATTACACAGCCGAACGTTATTACTCCGGATCAAGCACTGCGACGGTGAATATCGATGACCGTCACGGAGAAAGAGTGACGACGACATTGAATTTTACCAATCTGATGACTCCGGATTGGTACTATACCTACGCTAATCAGCCGTTAAACATCAATGACAATAACGGATACGACGTACTGAAGATGAATGATATTACCATGAGTGATCTTACCTTTATCCAAGAGGGAAACAATCTTCGTATAGATGTCAAAGATAAATCGGATGTTATACTCACCGACTATTTTAAATCCACTTCAAAAGGTGTTGAATCTATTCAAACACTAGAAGGCGCTATTAACCTTTCCAAAGAGAAAATAGGGTTAACAGGAGGCTTCTGGAATTCTGGTTGGGGAAGCAATTCAGATGACCTTATAATCGGAGAATCTACAACCAACGATTACTTTTTCGGTGGTGCAGGTGATGATACCTTGTTCGGTAATCGCGGAAATGATACTTTATCGGGATATTCAGGAAATGATCTACTTATCGGCGGCGAAGGGAATGACTGCCTCTCAGGCGGTAACGACAACGATATTCTTTACGGCGATAACGGCAATGATGCCCTTTGCGGTGATACAGGTAACGATAAACTCTTCGGAGGCAAAGGCAATGATACTCTTTCAGGCGGAGAGGGGAATGACCTACTGAACGGAGGGGAAGGGACAAATTCTCTCAATGGCAGTACAGGAAATGATACATACCTATTGACTAAGGGAGCCAATAATACGACCATCAACGAAAATGTTTTTGGATTCAATCTTTTCGGTCGCTGGATAGGTCAAAACGGGGGAAATGATACTGTCAAATTTGCGGAAGGAATTACCAAAGAGGATATCAGCTTCCTAATGAGAGGCAATGATCTCTTACTCCAATACGGAGATAATGAGTTCATTACGATTCAAAACCAAAAGAACGAAGGCAACCGAATCGAAAAAATGGAGCTAAACGATGGAAGTTATCTTACCGACACGGATATGGATAAAATTATTCAACAGCTTAGTGCTTACAGCAAAGATCACGGGTTTCATCTCACCAACAATACCCAGATTCAGAACAACCAAGCACTGATGAATATTGTAGCAAGCGGTTGGCATCAATAGAGTGCAAGAATCTTTACGAGGTTAATAAAACAATCTCTTTCCCCGAAAGGGGAATCTCCACTATACTCCTCTAACGTTTCAATAATATAATATATCTTAGGTTGACCAAAAACAATATGGATGATATTAATGAAGTTAATTCTAAAGAATGAACACTATTTGACGTACTCTTTTAGTTTTAAAATATTTTGCTCTAACTCTTCTAATTTTTCATCACAGATCATATAGATTGTTTCTGCATCGATGTCAATATGAATGATGTGTCAAAATCTCTCTCGTTCGAATAATTTTGCTCCAATATTCTTTATCGGCAACTTGAAGCAATAACTCACTTTGTCGCTTATCCAAATTTTTTAGTGCTTCCCCGATCGATTGCAGCCGCATGGATATTGCATCAAGTTTTTCAAGTCCTTCATCACTATCTAAAAAATCATCACTTGATTTAATGCTGATAAATCGTTTGTTAATTAATCTTAAACTTTCAAGGATAAAATCGATGAGTTCGATAGTTGTCGCTTTATCCATAGATTACTTCTTTTTGGATACTTTCAAAAATTGCACCTTTACTTCGTTTGTGTTTATGCAATAAATCGATTTTAGTGTGATACATATCTTCTAAATAATTCCAGAGACCTGTCAGATTATCGAAGGTTTTGTTTTTAAATTCGACATAGATATCAATGTCACTGTTTTCGGTTTGCTGATCTTTTGCATAGCTTCCAAAAAGACCAATTTTATCGACTTCATATGTTTTTTGTATATATGCTTTCTCTTGAGACAATTTTTGTAAAATATCATTTTTTGTCATTACAATTCTCCCTACAAAAATATCCATTCAGTACTGCTTTGCTTTATAATTTGTATTGTACCATACCCTCTTGCTTTCGGATAGAGACAAAACTTATTTAATGGTTTATATCCTATTTTAATGCATCTCAATATTCAATTTTTAAATCTCCTCTGCGTTTAAAGCCAATGAAGTTGCCAACAATGAATAGAAAAGCTCTCGTTTTTATCATTACGCCTAAAAACCAGTATCCTTAATTTGGAAGGATTATTAAAATGGATTTTCCACCGATTTTATCTCCATATGCTCAGGCAGGTTTCGATCCCTTTTTAGCTACTGTTGCATCGATGAGACGCTTGAGCATGAGGGCATGTTCAAGCCCAACTTTGTCTTTGGTAATATCAAGTTAACCATAGATACTGATTCGATCAAGGCGGTTTTCTACCGTAAGGTCATTAATTGAATAGGTTTCGGTTTCATTCTGGAATGGTAAAAAAGCAATTGAAGTCATTTATTATTTCCTTATCGGCATAGTTTATTATATTGGGTGCCATCACCGTTCCCATCGAGACTTTTTACACCACTTAATTATACTCGTGATATCAATCCCTTAGAAGCGCTTAAAATCAATCGAATTATATTAGAGCTACCAAGGTATTGATTTTATGTTTTAGCGAGTTTAAGAACTATTATTGTGCTTCTGACACAGAATAATACTTTTAGACATTGGAAATTACATAAAAAAATTAATTACAGCTTACTTTGGATGAACTGTCAGTAACCCATACACATCACTAACTCCGTCAAGATAATAGATTGTTTCTAGTGAGTTATGCTTTTTCCCTATCAAAATACCCACTCCTCGCGTGATGTAATGATAATTACCATACTCTGTATACTCTAATATTAAATACACTCTGTATGACATACTTATATATATGACATACTTATAAATCTACTATATATGGAGTTCACAAAAAACAGCCCCAACGAAAGGGCTTTATTCCGTAACAAAAGACGGCTCATTACCGACAGATTTTACAAATCCGCATAATTCTTTAAAGATACAGGTGAAAATATGGACTTCACCTTTTAAAATCAACGTAAGGCCCATAGAAGCAATTTATTGGGCATATCCTAACTTGGATATACTTTTTTAGTTTAAACTGCTCCTGATGGCAATTATGGAACGATTACACACTATTGATGAGTATCTTTCTCAGTAGAATTGCTTCACTCTCTCTTCGCGGGCTTTCAACGTAATCCATTTTC
>NZ_JAHFAQ010000142.1 GCF_023250475.1 Sulfuricurvum sp.
GATTGAAAAACTGATCAATAAAAAGCTCGACAGCACTATTGTCGAGGGGTACGAACCGGATCCTTCGATCAAAGCCGAACCGATCCAACGCGGTCGAGGCGGTGCAGGGGGAGGCGGCGGAAACCGTGGCGGAAACGGCGGCGGTGACCGTGGCGGTAAACCGACACAAAAGCGTGATAGCGGACGTCACGAACCTAAGCGCCGCGATAATGATCGACGCCACTAAAAAGATATTCACTTAAGGAAAAGTTTTATCTTTTGCACAGTACAATAAATAAAAGACTCTTTTGCGAATAGAAGGTTGGTTAGCGGATGGTGTTTCGAGGTTTTCTTTTTTTTATCGGTTTAATCACCGTTTTAAGCGGTTCAACCCTCGAAAAAATCTCTGTTCAGCTCGATTGGAAATATCAGTTTGAGTACGCCGGATATATTGCTGCAAAAGAGAAAGGCTATTATAAAGAGGCCGGATTAGACGTTGAACTGCGCGAATATCAGGAAGGTTCCGATGTCGTTTCGGATGTTTTGAACGGCAAAGCGAATTACGGTATATACAACAGCAGTGTTGTAGTTGAAAACGGTCTTCTTCGGCCTATCGTCCTTATGGCTACCTATCTGCAACACTCTCCCTTAGTCTTTGTCACCCAAAAAGGGATAAAAAATCCCGCTGATCTAATCGCTAAAACGATTATGGGAACGAATAACGAACTCAAACACAGCTCATTATCGCTGCTGTTATCCCATTTTGATATCACCTCTTCCAATAGCCGTTTTGTCAATCAAACCTTCAGTATCGAACCGTTTATTCGTCATGAAGTCGATGCCATGAGTGTGTATCGCTCCAATCAGCTGTACGATCTTGATCGGCTCAAAATCGCCTACGATATCATCGATCCGGCAGAGTACGGATTTGTAGTGAATGCGGGAAACCTCTTTACCTCCCGCCAAGAGGCGATTGAACATTCGCAGCGGGGACAAAATTTTATTGATGCAACCAATCGGGGCTGGAAATACGCCCTAGAGCATCCGCGTGAGATGATAAAGATTCTAAAACAGAAATACGGAGTAAAAAAATCCCCCGAAGCGCTAGCGTATGAAGCGACAGTGATTCAAAAGCTGATGATGTGTGATCTGTATAAAATCGGGGAGACAAACGGTGAATTTACCCAACGTCTGTACAAACAACTCCTTCATGCCGGAATGATTCATCAAGATCAGAAATTAGGTCAGTTTTCATTTCAAGATATTGCTTCCAGTACGAAAAATAGTTTTCAATTGACGGAGGCCGAAAAAAACTATCTTCTACAAAAGAAAAAAATCACGATGTGTGTCGATCCCGAATGGTATCCGCTTGAAGCAATCAGAGAGGGAAAACATATCGGTATCGCTTCGGACATTATCAAAAGTTTTGAGTCTAAACTTGGGATACCTATCGAACTGGTTCCGACGTCAACATGGAGTGAATCGTTGATGAATGCAGAAGCTCGTCAGTGCGATATTCTATCCATGGCTTCCAAAACGTCTGAACGAGAGAGATATTTGAATTTTACGTCGACTTATTTAGCACTTCCGTATGTTATGGTAACGACGATGGAAAAACCTTTTACCGAAAGTATAACCCTTCTCAGGGGAAAGAAAATCGGAGTCGTCAAAGGGTATGAAATAGTCAATCGATTAAAAAAACTTTACCCCGAACTTACTATTGTAGAGGTCGCATCGATCAGCGACGGACTAAAAAAGGTTGAAAGCGGGGAGCTTTACGGTTATATCGATAATCTTGTTGTCGCATCTTCGTATATACAAAAAGAATATACCGGCAGTTTAAAAGTTTCATTGCGCTTAGAAGAAAAAGATGAATTGAGCGTAGGGGTTCGCAATGACGAACCGAATCTCCATCATATTTTTGAAAAATTGGTGGTACATCTGGATGAGGCGACGATGCAAAAAAGCTATAATCGCTGGACATCGACGATTGAGCAGGTAGCATGGTTGGATCGTACCGTAATCGGTAAAATAGCGCTTGTACTCTTTTTTGTGGCGGCTGCGTTTATCTGGCGGTATACGCTTCTTAAGCGTTACAATACCCGTTTGCTCGAGCTCTCTACTACCGATAAACTGACCGGACTCTACAATCGTCAAAAAACCGATGAAAAACTGCTCGAAGAGCAGCATAAGGTAAACCGATACAGAGATTATCACTGCAGCATTATGCTGATTGATGTTGATTATTTTAAAACTATTAACGATACTTTAGGGCACCAAGAGGGGGACAAGGTATTGCGAGAGTTGGCGGAGGTGATGAATACGTCATTGCGCCAAACCGATATGATCGGACGATGGGGCGGAGAAGAATTTATGGTCATCTTATTCCATACCTCATTGCCTGAAGCGGCAAATGTGGCAGAGTATCTTCGTCATACCGTCAGTGAGTATCCATTTACGGATTTGTATCCGGTGACCATCAGTATCGGTGTCGGTGAATTCAAGTATTCTGAAGAGGTGCATGAATGTATCGGAAGGATAGACGCGGCACTTTATCTTGCAAAAGAGCAGGGGAGAAATACAGTCATAGTGACTTAATCATCTTCCGCAGTCTTTGATTGGAAAGCAAATAAAAATATTTTTAAACTAAATGTTGTATCATCCCTGTCACCATTTAAGAAAAAAGGCCAATAATGTTCAACAGCAGTTTACGAATAAAAATAATTGCAGCCACCCTTTTTATTGCAACGGTAGCGAGTTTATTATTCATGCTCTTTATCTATACCGTACAAAAAAATCTTTATATGGAGAATGTAGATAACAAACTGAAAGTGGCTGCACAGGCCGGTGAGCTTTATCTAGGGGATGATTTAGTGGATAAGTTCGATCAATCGCGCCCTATGACGCCTGATGAACATTTCAAATTGGTTAAAAAATTGAGCGACTATGCACACGAAAACGGTTTAGAATATATCTATCTGATGGTTCAAGAGGGTGGAAAAATCTATACGGTGGTGAGCAGTGCTACTGCCGATGAGCTTAAAACCAATGAGTATGACCCTTTTTATACCGAGTACGAAGCAAGTGAGGGGATTCAAAAAGGGTTTCAGGAAAATCACCGTTTTTATGAAGATACGTTTGATAAATACGGTAATTTTCGCTCCTATCTGCAGATAAACCGTTCTGCGGGCGGGAAATTGTACATGATCGGCGCCGATTTGAAAGTCGATAATATAAAAACGGCTCTTAACGCATTATTGATGCAGAGCCTATTGATATTTTTGGTTGCATTGGTGATAGCCGGGGTGATTTCGTGGTGGATTTCAGCCATTATTACCCGTCGTCTGAGCGATTTAACGCATCAGGTGGAAACGCTCTCCGAAAGTCTTGATCTGACGACGTCATTCGATGCAAACGGGAACGATGAGATCGCACGGTTATCAAACTCTTTGAATAAATTTCTATTAACCATCCGTACCGTTATTCTTCAAGCGGTGAATGTTTCCAAAGAGAATGTATCCCTCTCTTCCGAGACGGTGCAAGATGCCGGTGCCGTCATCATCAAAGTGACGAATACCAGAGGATTGGTTCATAAAAATCTTGAAGTCATCGGCTCTATCAGTGATCAGCTGCATACTATGTCAAGCTTGACCGATACCGTTGTCGATTCTTTGAATAAAGCGGATAATGAGCTGGAAATGACCAAAAAAAGTATTCATGCGGTAGCGGGAAGCGCAAAAGAGAGTGCGGCAAACGGAGAGATTATTTCCCAAAAACTTCGCTCTTTGGAAAACGAAGCGGCTCAAATCCGTACTATCCTCACGATCATCGGTGATATCGCCAACCAAACCAATCTTCTTGCCCTTAATGCCGCTATCGAAGCAGCCCGTGCCGGTGAGCACGGACGCGGATTTGCCGTGGTGGCTGATGAAGTACGTAAGTTGGCAGAGAAGACTCAATCAAGTTTGACCGATATTCGAGCTACAACCGAAGTAATTATCCAGTCGGTCGGTGATATTGCCGATAGCACGATTGCCTCTTCTGAGGGGATTATTGCCCTCTCTAAGAGCTCTGAAACATCCGAAGAGTTGGTCAGTGATGCGGCTGAAGCGATGCGCAACGCCATACGGACAATGAATGAAGCGCAGGCAAGTTATGCGACTCTCCAAAAACACGGAGAATCGGCTTCAGAACAGATGGCGAACATTGATCAAGATTCAATGACGAATATTGAAATTATGGAACGGATGGATCAAAAAATCAGCCGCTTGAATTCATTATCGTATGAGCTGGGAGAAAAACTTAGCTTTTGCAGAAAACATTCTCATTAAAGAGAAGAAGGAAGGGACTCTTTCCGGATATGGAAAGAGTAGAAATTTTTTATTACGTTCTGAATACAGAGATTTGAGCGGTGAGTTGTTCGGTCATTTGGTGCAGATGCTCAGCTGCGGCGGCAATCTCTTCAACACTACGTGCATTTGAGGTTGAAAGTTCATGAACATTACCGATTTTTAGGATAATCGATTCGGTGGTTGAAGCATTGTTTTGGGTATCGTTAGAGAGTTTTTCTATCGCATTGACGGTGTCGGCTAATGCCTCAACAGCCGTTTCCGTATGCTGATTGACTTCCTCAGAGGCGTCTGCCAGTGATTCAATACGTTTGGTGTTATGATTCATTTGATCGGTTATATCGTTGATTGACTGGACGATAACATTAACGGTTGCATTGGTCTCTACGAGACTCTTTTGGGTTCGCTCAGCGAGTTTGCGTACTTCATCGGCCACCACGGCAAATCCGCGTCCGTGCTCACCGGCACGGGCTGCTTCGATAGCGGCATTAAGGGCAAGAAGGTTGGTTTGATCGGCGATGTCGGCGATAACGGTGAGAACTTGTTTAACTTGGGATGCCTCTTGAGAAAGTGAGTTCAGTCGCTCATTGATCTCACCTTCCATCTGAACGGTAATAGAGAGCTGTTCGATGGTATTATGAAGAGCCGATTGCGCCTCTCGAAGAGTCTCGCGTGCTCCGAGCGCTTTTTCGCGTACACTTTGCGCTTCGATGGAGGAAGCTTTCATCGCCTCTTTCATTTGATCCGATTCTACGGTTGTTTGGGTGACGATTTTTGCTTCCTCTTCGGCGGCTCTTCCGATAGCAAGCGTTGTTGCGGAGAGCTCTGCCGACACAGAGAGATTTTCGCTAGAAGCCGAGCGGATCCCTTTGAACGCCTGGCGGAGAATACTGACCAGTTCATCGAGTTTATGGCTCATACGCGCAAGTTCATCGTTGCCGTTGATCCGGACAGAACGGGTAAAATCACGGTTTTGGGAAACCGTATCGATGGATTCTTCGAG
>NZ_JAHFAQ010000143.1 GCF_023250475.1 Sulfuricurvum sp.
CTCCCGAAAAGGTTGTCCCATCGGAAGATTGCCAAATAGTATTGTCGATAATTTGTAGATAGGGGGCGTTCATCACGTCACGGACATAGGTGTCGTAGAGTTCGATTTTCCATGGTGATGCAGGAGAGTAGATGGCTCCGAGAACGGCGATGTCGTGGTCAATCCCGAGCGAGTAGGTCGGAGAGGCGAAGGTGTCGGACCCTTTGTATTTCCACCCCGTGATATAAGCACCTCTTAGAGTGACATGTTCGATGGAACGATTTTCAATACTAAGTGCTTCGAAACTGTTGGGGAGCATTCGGTTGTAGTAATCGTTTGCAAGGGGTAGATCAAGTCTCTGACGTCCGTATTTGATTTGGGTGTCATGCGTGCTGTATTGAAGATACGCTTCGCCGAGTGTGTTGATGGAGCTACCGTCGAGATTGAGGTTATGGGTTTGCCCCGATTCGGGCATCTGCGTCAGTGCGGTAATACCGTTACTCGAAAAGAGTGAAACTCCGCTACTAATTCCCTCGTAAGGAGCTGTCTTATAGCTCAAGATTCCTCCCACGGTGAGTGCTGTACGGTCGATCCGAAGGTCACGTTCTCCGTCGTACCAGAAAGCACGGAGGTTACCGTTTACTTTGCCGTCGGTGAAAATATTTTCAAGACTTTGTGCTGAGCCTGAACCACTCAGTAGTAGGGAGAGTAAGAGAGAACGTTTAATCATCCGTTATTGCCCCTGCTTTGCATCTTTAAGCTTTTGCAAAAATCCTTCCGGTGATGCACCGCCCACCATCATCCGTCCGATTGGTTTACCCTCAGCGGTGAGGAAATAATAGGTAGGAGTTCCGAAAACCGGATAACCGTACTTGTCGGGGTGTTCGGTAATATCGACTTCGACAGGGACGAAAAAAGTTTTGACGTATTCGGAAACATCGTCGTTTTCGTAAACACTCTTTTTCATGTAGTTACACATTTTGCAGGTTTTACTGGAGAACATCAGCATAACGGCTTTCTGCTCTTTTTTGGCTTTTGCCAATCCTAGTTCATAAGAACCGGCCCAATCGAGTTCGGCAAAAAGGGAGCTGCTTAAAAGTAAGATTATAAAGAGGAATTTTTTCATACAGGCACCTATTGTTATGTTATTAGCTAAATAGCTAAATAGCTAAGTTATATGTATGATATAATAATCAAACCAAATATGTCAAGGATAAGTATGCTCGATATGGAACAGAAGCTCAAGATTTTTAAAGCACTGAGCAATGAGACCCGATTCTTGATTTTCAAGAATGTTTTTACAGGGGGATATGCCTGTTCACTCGATAAAAAACAGCCCGGTGTTGAGGTTAATCCCATCGCAACGTGTGTCAGTACTATTGCAGAACATTTTAATTTTTCTTTGCCGACGATTTCGGCGCATATCAAAGAGCTTAAAGAGGCAAAAATTATTACAGTAGAAAAAAAAGGGAATAAAATTTATATTGAACCCAATATCGAAACGATCCGTGAGATGGCGGGATGTTTTCAGACGTTAGTGAGTAATTTTGATAACAACCGAGAGCTTTTTTTCGGTGATAATCTCGCAGTGAAATAAGAGGCTGAACGATGACATGGTTAATTGTAAAATATTTACTTACGGCCGGAGTGGTGGTTCTCGTCTCTGAGATGGCGAAACGGAGTGATAAGCTGGGAGGGCTAATTGCCGCATTGCCGATTGTGACCTTTTTAGCTTTGATTTGGCTCTATATTGAAAATCAGAGTACCGAAAAGATCGCTAATCACGCATGGTATACGTTTTGGTACGTTGTTCCGACACTGCCGATGTTTTTGGCATTTCCGATATTGTTGGAGAAAATCGGTTTTTGGCCGGCGCTGCTTGCTTCGGTAGGTATCACACTCGTCTGTTTCGTAGTGTTTTCGTTTATCGTTCGCCACTTTGGGATTGAATTATGGTGAGGGGTTGGCGAAAGCTGTTATAATAGAAAAATGGATATTTGGTCGTTTGATTTTTTGTGGGTATTTTTACTGCTTCCTCCGATACTTTATTGTCTTTATAAATGCAAAATTGCCCTTAAACCGCGCTATTTTCCCCATCTTTATTTTTTTGGTACTCCGGGGAAATGGGGCAATTTGGATTGGTTGCTCAAAGCGCTTGCGGTGAGCTTGATGGTGGGGGCATTGGCAACGCCTGTCGTCGTCGATTATTCCGACCCTCGCAATCGCAACGGAATCGATATGGTTCTCTCCATCGATGGGAGCGGATCGATGAACGCATCCGGTTTTTCGAAAGAAGATCCGAGACTGTCCCGATTCGAGATCGTCCAAAAAATCGCTTCAGAGTTTGTAATGAAGCGTATTGAGGACAATGTCGGAGTTGTTCTGTTTGGGGATTTTGCTTTTATCGCAACCCCTATCACGTATGAAAAAGAGATCATTGCCGATATGATCGGCTATCTTAACCACGGGATGGCGGGGCAAAATACCGCCATCGGCGAGGGGATCGCAATGAGTGTGCGGGCATTGCGTGATTCAAAAGCTAAAAGCAAAGTGATTATTCTCCTCACCGACGGTGAGCACAACAGCGGCTCTGTCTCTCCCAAAGAGGCCGTTGCGATGGTACGACAAAAGCATATTAAACTCTATACGATCGGTATAGGGGACAAAGGGGAGTTTGACAGTGCTCTTCTCAAGCAGCTTGCGGAAGAGGGGAACGGAAAGTTTTTTACCGCGTCGAATCAAAAAGAGCTTCAAAGCGTGTACGAGGAGATCGATACATTGGAGCGTTCGTCGATCAAAAGCAAACAGCATACGTTTGAAGAGCACTACTATCAGTGGTTCGGTGCGGGGGCATTGGTCGTTTTACTCATCCTGATGTGGCGCAGGAGGATCGGATGATAACATTTTTATCCCCCCTCTGGCTTGCAGGAGAGATCGTTATTGTAGGGTATCATTGGATGGTGCGCCGCAGGGGATGTAATAAACAGGGGTGGCTGATCTTCTCGGTAGCTCTGTTAATCGTGTCGCTGGCTCGTCCCGTATTTCCGCAAAAACCGATTAGCGTCGAAGAGGCCGGATCGGATGTTATTTTGGCGGTCGATTTGTCGTATTCAATGCGGGGTACAGATTTATCCCCCAGCCGTCTGGAGGTTGCCAAAAAACTGTTGCACGATATTGTTCGCAAGGATCAGAAGGATCGTTTCGGGGTGATCGGGTTTACGACGAGTGCCATCGTCCTCTCGCCGCTCACCAAAGATACGGAACTTCTCGAACACCTCTTTAGTTCGCTCGATGAATCGCAGATTATTACCAAAGGGACGGAGGTAATGAGCACGTTGGAGCTGGCGCGAAAAATGTCCCATGCGGCGCGTCCGGTCGTGATCCTTCTGACGGACGGCGGAGACGCCGCATCGTATGCGAAAGAGGCCGATTTTATCATGGATAATACTATGGCGGTCAGTGTCGTTATGTTGGCTTCGGATGAGGGGAGTACCCTTCCGACACCGGATGGGTCATCCTTGAAAGACGAAGCGGGACATATCGTTGTGAGTGCACGCAATGATGCGATCGGGGAGATGGTTCATGAGGGGAAAATGATTCAGGGATCTGATGCCGAGGCGGTTCTCTCTCTCATCGACGGTGCGCGGCAGGATGATTTTACGCAGAAAGTATCGGTAATGCGCTATCAGGAGCTTTTTTATGTTCCCCTTTTCATAGCATTGGTCGCTTCCCTTGTGGCATTTACTACAATCGGGAGGAAACTTTTTCGTGCCGTTGTTCCAATGCTAGCATTGATCGGGGTATCGGCGGAGGGGGGAATGGTCGATTTCGCTTATGCCTATTTAGCCGAAAGAAATTATCGCCAAGGAGATTTTGAACGCGCAGCCGAGCTTTATCGCCCTATAGATGGAGAGAGGGCTCGTTATAACCGAGCCAATGCTCTTTATAAAGCCGGAAAATACGCGGATGCTTTGGGTGTTTATCGTTCCATCCGCAGTGATAACCCCTCCTTTAAAGCCAATGTTTTTTACAATATGGGTAATTGTCAGATACGGCTGCAAAAGTTTGCCGAGGCTCGTGAAGCGTTTTTGAAATCGCTGACGCTCCGCTATAGTAAAGCTGCCGATCAAAATCTGCGTGCGATTGAGGGGATGAGGGAACAGCAGACATTGAATGTCCGCAAAGCGAAAAAGGATACCTTTGCAGCGGAAGAGAATAAACCTGCGGGGGAGAAAAAATCCTCCAAAGAGGGGGGTGGTTCCAACATGAAGAGCGATACCGCATCCGGCGGCGGAGGAGATGAGGGGAAAAAGGCCGAAAGTGATCCCCGTTTTTCGATGTCGCAAGGGAAAGCGAAGCTCAGCTCGCGCCAATATGAACTGATTAATCAAAGGAGTGTGCATGAGACGAAGCCTTGGTAGGATAATCGTTTGGACCGCGATACTCCATAATGCTTTGTGGGGGATGAACTATCATTGGAGCATCTTGGAATCTCCCGGATCACTTCGAGTCGGTCAAAGCGGTGTGGTACGCTACACGTGTACTTTTGAGGGGAGCGCTGCGGAATACTCGACCAAGTTAAAACTTGTCGAAACCCCGCTTTATCGCACCTCTGTCCTCTCCGAAAACAGCAGAGTGGTTCATGGAAAACGGATCGATACGATCGATCTTCTTGTGACTCCGAAAACCGCAGGAACCATCAATCTACAGATGCTGGCAGATGTGCGCTATACCTCGCCGGGTGCGATCGAAAATACTGTATTGGGCCGTGATAATCTGAGCAAAGACGATATTTCGGAAGAGGAAGTCGCATTGCCCGCCGTCCGTATCCAAGCGGAGGAAAACCGTGCGGCATTGATCGGAAACATTACGATGGAAGCGCAGGTCGATCATATGAGTATCCGCGCGCACGAACCGCTCCATCTGAGTCTCATCATCAAAGGGTCCGGGAATCTTGAACAATTTGTCCCGTATGAACTCAATATCAGCGGAGTAAGGGTGTTTTCGGAACCGCCGCAAAAACGTTTGACCCCTTCACGTGATGGGCAAGAGGGGGAGATTCGTCAAGAGTTTGCCCTTATAGCAGAGAAGTCGTATGTGATTCCCCCGTTTACGCTCAGTCTATCTGATACGGTGCATAATCAATCCAATGTACTGAAAAGTGACTCTGTTACGGTCGATGTAAATGATGGGTATGACTCTGCATCGCTCCTCGATCCTCCCGATTTGAGCGATGCGACAACGCTTAAGCGCTACGCTTTTTATGCTGTTTTGGTTCTCTTGGGTGTCGTACTGGGCGAG
>NZ_JAHFAQ010000144.1 GCF_023250475.1 Sulfuricurvum sp.
TTCACATAACCCTCCCCGATTGATCCATCTCGCTTATAAACCTGCAAACCCTAAAAAAGTGATTACACTAGTCGGAAAAGGACTCACCTATGACAGCGGCGGTCTCAGCCTCAAAGCGGCTGCATCCATGGTGACAATGAAGATGGACAAAGCGGGAGCGTGCGCCGTAATGGGGATCATCAAAGCGGTGAGCGAACTGAAACTCGACATCGAAGTGCATGCGTTTGTCGGAGCGGTCGAGAACATGATCGGCGGGAATGCCTACAAACCCGATGATGTCCTCCGTGCCAAAAACGGTAAAACGATTGAAGTTCGCAACACCGATGCCGAAGGTCGCCTCGTCCTCGCCGATGTTTTAGGATACGCCCAAGAGAACGTCAAAGCCGATTACATCTTCGACTATGCAACGCTAACAGGTGCGTGCATGGTTGCTCTTGGACCCTATACGACAGGAGTTATGGGGCATAACGAATCACTCAAACAAGAGTGGCTCAGCGCTGCGGAGCAAAGCGGTGAATACTGCGGGAATTTGCCATTCAACCGCCATCTCAAAAAACTGATCAAAAGCGACCTCGCCGACGTTTGCAACGTCTCCTCCAAACCGTACGGCGGAGCGATCACAGCCGCCCTCTTCCTCGATAACTTCATCGATGAGGATATGAAAGAAAAATGGGTTCACTTCGACATCGCAGGCTCCGCCTACACCGAAAGTGCATGGGATGTCCACACTTACGGCGGTACGGGTGCTGGGGTACGTATGAGTATGGAATGGCTACTAAAATTAAACACACAAGGAAATAATTAATGGGATTATCAATCGGACTCGTAGGACTACCAAACGTCGGAAAATCAACTACTTTTAACGCACTTACCAAAGCACAAAACGCCGAAGCGGCGAACTATCCGTTCTGTACGATCGAACCGAACAAAGCAACCGTTCCGGTACCCGATGTCCGTTTGAACGAACTAGCTAAAATCGTAAATCCGGAGCGTATCCAGTACTCGACTCTCGATTTCGTTGACATCGCCGGTCTCGTGAAGGGTGCAAGTAAAGGTGAAGGGTTGGGGAATAAGTTTCTCTCCAACATCCGTGAAACTGAAGTCATCCTTCAAATCGTCCGTTGTTTTGAAGATGATAATATCGTTCACACCGAGGGGCGTATCGATCCGTTGCTTGACGTTGAGATCATTGAAAACGAACTGATCTTCGCCGACATCGAAGTGTTGACCAACCGTATCGAACGTCTCAAAAAACAGGCGAAAAATGAAAAAGATGCCGCTGTTATGATGACTTTTGCCGAAGAGTTGGCAGAGTTTTTGGCGGAGGGAAATCTCGCCCGCAACTTCCCGAAAGCCGATTCCGAAATGTATGAAAAACTGATGAGTGAAACTCGACTTCTCAGTGCAAAAGAGATCATGTACGGTGCAAACGTTGACGAAGACGGTCTCACCGAAGATAACGAATACGTTCAGCGTCTCCGTGAACACGCCGCTAAACACGGATGTGAAGTGATCAAGCTCTGCGCCAAAATCGAAGAAGAGCTCGTCGGTATGGAAGATGACGAACGTGATGAATTCCTCCGTGACATGGGTGTCGAAGAGTCAGGGCTAGAGCAAATCATCCGAAAAGGATTCGATAAACTCGGTCTTATGAGCTACTTTACTGCGGGTGTCAAAGAGGTTCGTGCATGGACGATCCACAAAAATACTACGGCTCCCAAAGCAGCGGCCGTTATCCATAACGATTTTGAAAAAGGATTTATCCGCGCCGAAGTGATCGGCTATGAAGACTTTGTCGCCTGCGGCGGCGAAGCCAAATCCAAAGAAGCCGGAAAAATGCGTTTAGAAGGAAAAGAGTACATTGTACAAGACGGTGACATCATGCACTTTCGATTTAATGTATAATTAGTGATTACACCTTTGCACAGGAGGCTCCAATGTCTTTGAAGTATGCCGGTCCCAAACCTCTCATCTCGGCTCACGGGGTGACATTTGATCTTAACAAAGAAGATAAATTCGTTTATTTGAGTATTGTCGCAGAGCTCATTCAGGCATTGAATCATGAATATGAGGGGGGTAAATGCTATACGTACCTCGCTTCCAATAAACCCTTAGATATTGATCGCATACTTGAGCTCATCCGTCAGAACGATCCGCTTTTAGATCAAGAGGTTCAAGATCGGCAAAAGATTGTTGAGCATGATATTGCCGAAGAGCTCGAACATGCACACTCCAATAAAGTATTGTGCGAAGAAGAAAAAGAGGTGCTGATTAAAAATATTGAGCTGCTTCGCAATTACCGTATCAGCCGTTCTATCAATAAAACGGTTTATTACAGCGGCATCACTTCATTGGCCCATATTATTCAAAAGGGGCATATTGACAGTATCTTCGCCCCTATGTTTCCGAAATTCAGCCATGTGTTCCATTCCATCCAAGGTGCGCTGGTTAAGCTTCATCCCCCGATTGACAGCAATATCGAGATTTACGAAGAAAACGGTCATCTCAGCGTTCGGCTCGATATTCTTTTTAGAAAATAATACGCCCGATCGTTTGGGCAAATTTAACAGTATGTCCGCTTGAGATACCAAGCTCGACCATCTCTTTCTCGCAGAGCATTACAATCGTTGATCCCATTCGAAAACATCCGAAATCATCCCCTTTGCTTAAATAAAGATCCCGATAACTGTGTTGGCTCGGAGTAAGAACCGTATTGGTACGGATTTTGGGTTCAAAACTCACCTCCATCTCTCCAACGTTCAAGGCACCGACTAAGATCAAGAAAAACCGTTTCCCCTCAGAACTGAGACACTCCAAAACAACCCGTTCATTTTCAATGAAGAGATTCACCTGCTTTTTGAGCGATGGAATATTGACCGGATATAGTTTCCCGGGGATATGTACCGCATGAAGCACCTGCATATCGATCGGTGCATGATAGCGGTGATAATCGCGAGGAGAGAGATAGAAATTGACAAAAGTTCCGTTACGGATACTTTTTTTCGAATCGCTCGAGATTCCGTCGCCCAACACACCGTCGATGCTATAGCTCATCCCTTTGATCTGCAACGCCAAATCTTCTTCAATCGTTCCGCATTCAGTGATGAGCGAGTCGCACGGACTGATCATATCGCGCGGATCAGTTGAAAAAGTACGCTTATGCCGAAATTTTCGGGTGAAAAGGGCATTAAGACTCGGATACGACTCCGGTGTCTCAAAGTCACTCATATCAAGACCCATTGAGCGCACATAAGTACGATTAATAAAATTTTGAAATGTCTTCCCATGTTCTTTGGATGCAAAGCGCCCAAATGTTTGGGAAAGGGCAGAGGTGAAGTGTTGTTTCATGATTACTCCTGAGTTTCGTCGGTTTGAATTGAGCGTTTAGCGATCTCTTCGATCAATACGGTGGCATAACACCCTTTCGGAAGGGTAAAATGGAGTTCGAACCATGCATCATTCTCTCTATATTCCCCTTCGATCTCTTCGGGAAAAATCCATCCGTACCGACGTGCACCGTCGATGCCCTCATGAATAGCGTCATACTCTTTTTCGACCGTTTCTGCCAGTCCGACGGCACGTGTCGCACGCTTGCCGCTGAGGAGGCCCGTGAACGAAATATCCCGCTTTGAAAATCGTTCAACCTCTTCGTCACTTTCATAATGAAAAATCTTGCCGTAGGGATAGTGCATCATCACATCTCCGTGGATCAACTTGAACGGATGTTTTTGTGCTTTCATTGACGCAATCTCTTCTTTAGGGAGCGGCAATATAGTAGAAAGTTCATCGATTCCAAAGCTTTCGACAAGTTTGGAGATTTGAATACGGCGGCTCAACCAATCGTTGAAAAGATAGCTTTGATAGGCATTCACGTAAAATTGCGATAATTTTTTATTACGCTCTTTGAGCGTTCCCGCCAATATCTCTTGACCTTTTTTATAGTTCTCTCCGTCAATACCGAAACGCTGAAATCCGAAATAGTTCGGCATCCCCTGTTTCTTGATCATTTTGAGAGCTTCTTGAATTTTCATCGCGGAGGTTGGATTTACTTTTTTGAGACGGATAAAAAAGCGGTTCCCTTTAAGATGTCCGATACGAATTTTGTTATTATGGTACACTTTTTCGAGGATTTTGATCCCCTCGTGTTCAAAATTCTCCAATACACTCTCATATTTTCGCGGCAGTGAAATATACTGTTTGGTTTGGGCATTTTTATCTTTGAGTCCGGCATAACCGATATCCCGTCCTTTGATTCCCAAATGATTGCTAAAGATATCGATCATCTGCCAGGTGGAGAGATTTTTTTTACGCACATGCAAAACCAAATGCTCTCCTTCCCCGCTAAAAGGATAGAGTGGGATCTCATCCACGACGAAATCGCGGGGCGATTGGCGAAAATGAAATTCGATAGGGCTGTGAGGGAGATAATATTGACGTTCCATGAAACTCCTAAAAATGGTGCGCTTTACAGCGATTGGTATAACTTCCGCGAATCGCGTAAGCCACTGGTGTGATAGTGATTCTATTCAATGCCGCAATACGGCGCAAGGCTTGCAAACGGGACGGAGAAAAAGCAATCAACATCTCATACTCTTCTCCGCTGCATCCGATTTTTTTAGGGATTTTTTTGATAAACCGAACCCCCATCCGATTGACACGGCAGAGTTTGCCGATATCACTGAAAAGACCATCGGAGATATCCATTCCGCAGCGTAAAAACGGCCTGGACTGCGTCACGAATTTTTGACGCAACTGCGGAGCGACAAAACGGCTTTTCGTATGTACTTTTCCCCCCGCCATCAAATAACGGAGCTGTTTTGCCGATTCTCCGATCTTTCCGGTATAAGCGATCAGATCTCCCCTCTTCAGCCCTTTACGCAACAACAAATCGGTTGCACGGGAGATAATCGTAATCGAGAGATCAAGATTCGGGTTTGAAATCGTATCTCCCCCGATAATCTCGATACCGTACTCCCCTGCTGCGGTGCGAATCCCCCGTGAGAGCTCATCCATCTGATGAAGGCTCATCGAAGCGGGCATTGCCGCACCCAGCAGTGCATACTTGGGAATAGCATTCATCGCTATCGCATCCGAAATATTAATAATCATCGCTTTATAGCCGATCTGATAGGGACTAAGCCACGATCTCTTAAAATGAACGTTTTCAAAAAAAAGATCTTTACTGTAAACCCATTCGCCGATAGCCGCTCCATCGTCTCCGATATGGCTCTTCGAAGAGCAAAAAGTGGAAATAAAATAGTTCTCT
>NZ_JAHFAQ010000039.1 GCF_023250475.1 Sulfuricurvum sp.
ATAAAGCATTATGGGGCGGATATGTTATCCAAAACGATACACATACCCTCTTTCACAGCGGAGACAGTGCAATGGGCGAGCATTTTAAATAGATTGGAGAAAAATTCGATATTGACGAGGCATTTTTACCGATCGGAGCTTACCGGCCCGAAGCGATTATGAAACACAATCACCTCAATCCTCCCGAAGCGCTTCAAGCGGCGGAAGATTTGGGGGCCGAAACACTCATTCCGATCCATTACGGCACATTCATCCTCTCGGATGAGCCGATTGATGAGCCGATTGAGTGGTTCAAGCAATTGATAGATAATGATAAAAGAAATCCGTTTAAAGCAAAATTGCTTAAAATCGGAGAGATTTATCGTTTTAATACCACATCGACGCTCAAGTCAACCTGATCGCGCACGGTCAGGAACATCATTTTAATCGGCTTGATTCCGTAATCGGTCATTTTGATACCGCTTTGGGCTTTGATACGTACTTTATTTCCCTCTTCGCTAATCGTCCCTTCGAAACTGATCGGTTTACTCACGCCGTGAAGCGTCATTGTCCCTTTAAGCGTATAAGAATCTCCCCCTTTGGCAACAACCTCTTTGAGATCAAAGATCGCCTTAGGAAACAAAGAGGACTCTAATGCCTCTTGCATATGCTCATCCCGTTTTTTATTATCGCTGAATAGATCACTCATCGATACTTCGATGGAACCTTTCAATGTAGCCGCAGAAGCATCCATGCTCAAATGCGAGGTTGCTTTTTTGCTCATCGGATCAATCGTCGTATCTCCGAATACTTCCGTATGCGCTTTAATGCTCCCCGATTCAAAACCCAAATTCCCTGCATAGACCGAAGCGGCCAATAACACCGCCGTTATACTTAATTTAATCATAAAATCCTCCTAGTGTAAAATGGATATATCAAGGCTGCCAGCCCCAAAATACCTGCGGCAACCCACAACTGATGCTCTAAAGCAACGGCATTAGCAGCGGATGTTGCAATCCAACCGACCCCCACCATTGACAATCCGATAAGGCGGATATCCGCCAAACGGATCAGAGCTTGAAACAACAAAACATTATAATACGAAATAACAATCGGATAGATAACCGCTAACGCAATCGGTTCTTTTACCCAATAAAATGTGTAGCTTAAGAGAAATAAAATCCATATTACCCGTGTTTGGCGCATCAATTCGCCATCGTAACGATATGCCAAAAAGACTCCCGTTAAATGGGAAGCTATGATAAGGAGGGGGTAGCGGCTCCATATATCCATGCCACCCGATCGGCTGAGAGTCTCGAACAATGCCGAATCGGCAAAAATCCATAGCATCATGACGGAAAGTGTCGCCCAATGAAACGGCTTTTTTTCATCCTTCAGTTCCGATTGCACAGGGGTATAGTGCAGAGCAATGACTGAAATCAGAGGGAGCACTATCGCAATATCTCCGCGCGCATCAAACGGGTAGGTGTACAAGGCTGTCCCAACCGCATACGATATTGCCAACCCAAGGGCAAGCTGCAATTTTTCCTGAGACCTAAACAGATAAAGAAGCAGAGGAGTTGTGTATCCGACGACAAAACCAAGCAACAGCAGCATCCCGAGTGAATAGTTGGGGTAAAACCACGAAATCAGTATCTGTATCCCGAATAAAAAATAAAGCTCAAGTTTTAATCCGTGGTGGCGCCCGAGGGCACTCAGCAAACTGCCGATAACCCCGCCGATAGGGAGAGTATAAAGATCATGGATATGGGAATCAAAGGCTCCGACTACCCCCGTTTGCGCAATGAGAAGATAATAAAGGAGCTGCGAGCTCAGAACTATGACCAAAAGATTCAATCGCTACCTCGCAATATCAGCCAGTATACCAAAGCGAATGAGATATCGTACAAGGCTACCAGCAAAGCAATACCATCAAGACTCCCCGCCATATAGAGAGCGATAAATACCGCAGCGCATACCGCACGTATCGCTGCGCTGAGTGAGGCCATCCGCTGCGGATCATAATGTAATCCGGCCCAATGTACCATCCCCGTTCCGATCATAAAGGCAAAGACAATATACTCGTACGTTCCGCTGAAATGAAATCCCAAGAGCGGAAAAAGTACCGCACCTCCGAGAATGAGGATCACCCCCCCTCCCGCATCACTCAACAAACCGCTCAGATGGTAGAATTTCAACGGAGTATCCAACGGCACCCGAAGTCGCGTATACGCGATACGAAGCACCAATATTACTAATACGGCACCGATAAGGGCGCGAATCGCCAAGAACAGCTCAACGTTTCCGACAAGAATTTTTGCTTCGATAAGCCCCGCCATACTAAGCGCTATCGCCATCAAAGCCATCAGCACCGTCCATGCCGCCGCATAAACCCGGCGGAACAGTTCGGGGAGAAGATGATGCAAGATTGCCAGGGCCATAAAGGCCACTCCAACCCCCATTGCAATATGAGCATGCCCTATTACCAAATCGTTACGGTGGATCAATGCTCGGATTTCAGGGATAAAGAGAAAGTTTCCCTGAAGATCGACAAAAATAAAAGCGCCGATAGAGAGGATCAGATATGGGTTGGTTTTAAAACCAACCCCCGAATCACGTAGCCATCCCCACAATAACGGGAGATACAAAAGGGTCAAATACTGAAAAATCCACTCTTCTTGATAGCTCAGACTGTGGAAAAAATTACGGATAATCAGAGAGACTGCGTATCCGACAAGCGGAATAATCCAGAGCCAATGCCGCTTAGGGGTAAACTCCTGCACGGCGGTGAGTTTGATCAGCAAGTAGTAAATCGGAAGAAGTGCAAAGCTCATCCCCAGAGTATTGTCTCCGTGCGGTCCGACAAGGGTCTGCTCCACTTGACCGTATTGCGGATTCATCAGTACCACCAAAGCGATCGGTGCGGCGATCACGGCTAGAAGCGATATATTGACCCACAGCGGACGTTTTTCATACCGGCGAAGGGCATCGACGAGGGCGAGGAGATAAAACACTCCGCTAAACGCAAGAAGAAAATTGAGCTGATAGGGAAAATCGTAAAAAGGCAATCCACGAATATTTCCAAACAGCAGCGCCATGCTCATAAAGAGCAAAAAGAGGTTCCAGACGACGAAATAGCGGCGTAAATGCCCTATTGCAATCGGGGATAAAACGCCCTCTTTTTGAAAGAGGGCGAACGGCAGCAGCGAGAGCATCAACGGAAAGAATCCATAAAGCATCTGCGAAATATGCAATGACCGTGCACGCTCGGGAGAAAGGAGGGTCTGTGCACCGTCCAGTCCAAGCATCTCTACCGCATACACCAGTCCGGCGAAGAGTCCGAGAATCAGCCAGACGAAAGCGAGAGGAAGTTCATCATTTATGAATTTTTTTAACAATGCCATCCTCCATCTCGATTATAATATCTGCATAATCGGCTATTTTCTTGTCATGCGAAGCCACCACAAACCCTGTCCCCTCTTTTGAAAACGATTTAAAAAGTTCATATACACCCAACGCATTTTTCGTATCCAGATTCCCCGTAGGCTCATCCGCAAATACCACAGAAGGGCGGTTGATCAGAGCGCGTGCGATAGCGGCACGCTGACGCTCTCCGCCGGAAACCTCATCACTGTAACGTTTTCCAAGCCTCTCTATTCCCAAATTTTCCATCAGAGGGTCAATTAATGTCGGATCCAGTGCCGCAAGCGCTATATTCTCCCGCAAGCTCAAATAGGAGATCAAATAGTGAAACTGAAAAACAAATCCGATATGGGCACGACGAAAATGATCGATATTTCCGAGTTCGCTCAAAATTTTTCCATCATAACGAACACTCCCCACAGAAGGCTGCAATAATGTTGATAGAATCGAAAGAAGGGTCGTTTTTCCGCTTCCGCTCTCACCGATGATGGCGGTAAAGCTCCCCGGTTCAATAACAATATCGACACCGTTAAGTACTTTTTCATGACCGTAAAAATGTTCCACGCCAAGGGCTTCGATTCTCATGCTCCGCCTCGCTGAATCAAGCTCATCGGATCAATACGGGAAGCGTATATTGCGGGGAGCAATGTCCCGACCAATGCCATACTGACGGAAACCATAAAGACATTAATCATTAATGTCACCGTTATCTCCCCGTTGATGTATCCTTGAAACTTGTCCGCATGTTCAATGAGTTCCAATATCCCCAGTGAAGCTCCCAACGCTACCGTATAGGCGATAACGGCGATGATCAGTGTCTCACTCAAAAGTTTCAAAATAATCGTCGTCGAAGAGAGTCCGATGGAACGCATAATCCCAAATTCCCCCTTCCGGTCGTTTACCACCATACTCATCATGCTCACGATCCCCAGTATCCCCATCAAAAATGCCATTGCTCCGATCACGTCGGAACTGGTTTTGATAATTTTAAATTGATTGTACGAATCAATAAAGCCGTCGGTTGTTTTGGCTTCCATCTCGGGATTTATTCTGTTTATCTCGGCGATGATCGCATCACTTTTACTCAAATCATTTAATGAAAGGAGAAAGATGGATGCACTTTTATGAAAGACCTCTCCCGCATCATCCATCCCCATTACCACCCCGCCGTCTTCAAACCCGATACGGCTTTTAAAAGCACCGCTGACGCGAAACTCTTTTTTGGAGAGAGAGATCGTTTCAGGATGCTTGAGTGTCTCATAAATTTTAGACCCCAGCATCACCTCACCCGCTGCGGGGTAAGCCCCTTGAATCAGGGAATAGCTTTTGAAACGGTTCTCGCTCACGCCGTATATCCCTACGATAGGAAGCGGATCGACAGGTGCCGCACCCAAGATCAAACCGCTTACCTCTTTGACGCCCTCTATTTTTGAAATGGTTACCGTTACTGAGCGGTTAATGTCACTGAAAAAAGTATCGGCGATCCCCTTTTGTGTGACGATAATATCTCCGTCGGTTTTGAGCATCGAACTGTACATGCTGACCACTCCGCCGGAGATGGCGCTGATGAGAAAAATAGCGGCAATCGAAACACTCATACTGATAAATATGAGTGCCGTTTTAAACCGATTTTTACGAAGAGCTTTAATGGGGGTAATCACTGCTCAACTGCCTGTTTGATCTCATTGGCAGAGCTGACGTAGTTGATCGATTGGAGAAAATTGCCTTTAAATTTCATAACGGTGATTTTCCCCTCCTCACCGGGGAATTTCAACCCGAACTCTTCATCATAAATCAACAGTACCGTATGGGGATACTTTTGCATTTTCGGAATGGCAAACGTATTGGTAATAAAACTGGGCATCCCGCTGATATCGGCTACGAATGCGGCATTGTGCGCCGACAAATACCCTTTGTCCTGTCCGGCAAGATACTCATTGACCGTTGCCCCCGTCCCCTTTTCAAATGCCATAAGCAACGTATGCGGCATCACTTTAAGGGTATGCTTTTTACCGAACTGATCTTTTAAATCCAACGGCATAACCGATTGACCCGCCTTGTACGGAGCCGCCAATAGACTCAAAACCATTACTAATAAAACAATAACGTGCTTCATAAAAACCCTTTATAGTATCCTACAAAAGTGTAACGTAATAAGTGTAAACACTTAGCCATTTGCGGATAATAGCAATCCATTATGAATTTTTAATGAAGAAGAGTGTTACGTATGTATTATCTGGAAACTGCCCGTTAATGGGTCAGTTTTAAAATGACGTTTTGAAGTGCGGTATGCTGTTCAAGCGTGAGGGCAAAGGTCTCATCCATAACTTTATCGAGGTGATTCATCTCCGTCAGGGTAATCCCGAACGGATCTTTTTTAGCTACTTTGCTCCCCCCCAAACCGATAACGACATTATCCAGTTTTTTAGAGCTGTGACGGATGAAATAGGTGAGAAAATAGCCGCCGGAGTGGTCTTTTTCAATAGCGACCACAACACGCGATGCATTTGAACCGTTCCAATTCAGATCGGGAGCAATAATTCTGAAATCATCGACCGAAAGATATCCGATATACACCTTGGTGTAAATATCATGGTAACGCTGCGTTGCGGCACGGCGGAAAAATTCCAAGTCAATAGGATCTTTTCCCCGCAATGAACGAAGCATCCACGACAGGGTAGCGTAGTATTTGAATGCCGCAACTTTTAACTCTTCGGCATGGGCGATTTTCGAACTTTCCACACGGATCATCGGAGCGCGAAGCGAGTTGGCGCTCAGACGCTCTAAAATATGACGGGCGCTGTAGGGCTTGGTCAACCACACGGAAGCATACGGAGGCAAATCGGAGGTTCCCGTCGCCCCTTCGTTGAGTACCAATAGCGCTTTGACTTGATATCGAGGAAAAAGGACTTCGAGCAGCGCCCGTTTTTTACGAAGCCGCTTCTTGAGATTGCTCACCGATTTAACCAAAGTCATCTCTACAAAGTAGAGTTCTTTGTCCGTAAACAGCAATCCGTCGAATTCTCCGATCTCTTTGTGGCGGGCACGGTAAATGATCTGCCCTTTCCAGCTCACCGATAACGCATCGCTTTGTGCACGGGTACGCTGTTTGTGAGGACCTTTGATGATAAAGCTTTTGATTCGGGGCTCATTGGCGGCGTATCGGAGAAGTTTTTCATAAATATAGTTTTCATACACTTCCCCCTCGAAAGAACGAAACGCACTGATGTACCCCTCATCCTCCATCGTTAACCCTTTCGCTTCGAGCGACAAAAGATGATCGATGTTATAATCGTAATATAAAAGGTTATCGCCGAGTTCTGCATCGCCTTCGGGGATAACGGTATGGTCGAATGTTAGGATGGGAGCCTCTTTTGGGGGATTCGGGTACTCTCATAAATACCCGTCACTATTTTACCTTATTTTTGGTCTAACACTACTCTAAAGATCATCATGATATACTTTATTTATGCAAAACCGACCGACTGAAGATCAAATCCGCGCCCAATTCGTCACTTCGCTGATGGAGTATTTCAAAATCGAAGAGGATATCAACCTTCGCGCACACGTCGCCGATCTGGTTCGTTCTCTGCAACCGGCACAATACCGCGAGTTCTTTCGCCGCCTCTCCTTGCGTGAAATGCCCTACAAAAGCGGATTTGAAAAAATCGCTCTGATCGCGTCGGAATTTGAAGAAGAAACTCTCTCCCCGATCGAGAGAGAAGCCGCTGAGCGGGCAGAGACACTCTATCGTCTGATGTATGATATCCGGCGAGATATCTCTCTGGTGCGTGACGGTGACAAAAGTGCTCTGGAACGGTTCGAACAGATTCGATTTACGTCGATCAAACGCTCAGGGGAAGAGAAACCTCTGCTGGATGAGACCGATATCAATGTCGTCAAAGCGCTCACCAAAAAATGGATTTACGATTACGTCTCATTGGACAAGTCCCTTTTTGAAATACGGGTCAAACACGAATATCAAAACGAAATTCTCCGTCGCGAACGCTCCAAAAACGAGACTCTCGCCGCACCGCTGAAAGCAAAACTTATCACGTCGGTCAAACGCTCATGATTACCCTTCCTACCGCTTTGATCGATCGAGACGATTTGAGCCTTATGGAGCGGGCTCTCCTCCCCCTCATCGCACGATATACCCAGCAGTGGGGAGATAAGCCGAACGATATCGACGCCTCAACATTGGCACAGGCGCTTCGCCACTCTCCGCGGGAAGTGATCGAAGCGCTTGATGCGATGGTTAAAAAAAATATCCTCAAAACCCTCCGCCGCAAAACCGATCAAGGGGTAATGATCTATTACACATTTACTCCCCTCTCCACCCTCTCTTCTGCCCCTGCGGCGCTCACCGCAGCCGAGTACAGTGACAGCAACTACTATCTCAATCTCTCCAATGAGACCCATGAAGAACTGCATGCATTTGCGTTGGAACTTTGTGATCGAGAGGGGTTACGACGGGAGCTGTATGAAGATTTCAACCTCTATCAACGCTCCAAAAACAACCGCTCTTTCGACTGGTGTGCTGAATTTGAGCGGTGGGTACGGCGTGAAATGGTGTCCAATGCACCGGTACTGGCATCCGAACAGGCATTGATGGATGCCAAACCGACCACCGAAGAGTTCGAGATGACACAGTACTTTATCCGTCACCTCTCCTCCATCGATCCGCAGTTTGTGGAACCTTTTGATGTGATGAGCTGGGCGAAGCAGATTCGCCTCCTTATCGATACGGGGGGATACACGCTTCTGGATATCAAATCGGCTATCGACTGGCTCTTCAGCGCCAAAGGGGATTGGTTCCGTCCGAATGTCCCGGATGCTTATCATCTGCGTAAACATTTCAAACGGCTCATCGCCCATACACGCTCTTTTCGTGACGGCAAACCCCGTCTTCCTGATGGGATCGATCTTTTCGATCTCTATGAGCAGATGTAAGGGTTAGGGTCAGTTTAAAATAAACTCAACCCGTCGGTTTTTCGATCGCCCCTCTTCGTTTTCATTGGAAGCGACAGGATTGGCATCCCCCATCCCTTTAACGGTAACAGCACCCGCATCGATCCCCTGTGTCATCAGATACTCCGCTACCATTTTTGCCCGTGCTTCTGAGAGAATATTATTATTCGCATAAAGTGCTTTTAGCCGTTGCGGCGCGATATTGTCGGTATAACCGTTAATCGTTACCGATTTGTACCCGCCGGCTTTAAAAAGTTGAGCCCATTCGCGTAAACGCTCTTTTCCAACTTCACTTAACGCAACCACCCGACTCTCAAATATTTGAAAATTTCGGAAATACGGGGCAGGCGTCGATGAAGCGATGCCCGGTTTTTCGACAGCCGGTTTTTCAACGGCCGCGATAGGTGCCGACACTTCGATTTTCGGTTCAGCCGCAGCAATAACCGGAACAACTTTTGGCGGCTGTTCCTCCACAATCGGTGCAACGGCCGGTTCAACAACTGCGACTACCGGAGGCTTCTCTTTGACTGGTTTCGGTGCTGCTGACGGTTTAAGAACGATAGCGGGCTGAACAGGATCCGCCATAGCTACCGTCGCGGTCACTTGACCCGGTTTTAGCTTTTCCAGTTCCATCATCACGCATGCCCCTTTGACATCACGTGCCGTCAAAGTATAGGTATTCCCTTTACGCTGCCACTGCGGATTTTTCAGAGGTTTGAGGTCTTGATCCAGCCCCTGATATTTTCGTACACCGTACCCTTTCGGGACATTGACAGTGAGAATATTTTCCGCCGTGACACAATCAGCAGACCCCTTGCAATCCCCGCCGCTTAATAAAATTTTGATGACCCCATTCTCTTCGGAAACCAAAAAATCATCTTTATCGGCACGCTCAAGGTACGAGTATCGATCGGTATTGGCAAAAGAGAGCTTAATCATCCCCTCTTTTGTTTTTTCGATACTATGACTTGCGGGACGGACATAAACGATTCGATCGGAATCAAACCCTTTTTCAAACATGAAACCGTAATTTTTATTTTTTTCGCCCTGATAATTGAAATGGAAAATACCTTCCGAAAAATCGGCCTGCGGATAAAAAATCATCTCCGATACATCCGCTGAAACAGGACTCCAACCCAACCATAACCCTACTAATCCGACTGCTATTTTACTTTGCATTATCACCTCATTGTAATAAAGGGATGATACAATAAATCAAACCAATTTTCGGTTAAAGGTGCGACAATGAATCTACTCTCCCTTTATCTTAACCATCCGCTCACAATCGCGACCGTTGAATATGCATTGGATATAACCCTCGTGCGCGGGGTAGAAAACGGCTATTACGGTAAAAACGATACCCTCCATGTCGTATTGACCCCGTTTGGAGTCCTTACCCTCATCGCCGAAGAAAAAAAAGAGATTCTGGAGACTCTCTCGCTTTTGCGTATCTCTCTCGATGCGCCGAATCTCATCACTCAGGATTACCCGCTCCGTATCGATTCCCAGTTGAACACTTTGTTTGAGGTGACCAATGAAGCGATTGTACTGCGCGAAGCCTCAACCCTGAACCTTAACGTCATCGCCCTCGCGATCAGCCAAAGCGTCGGATTGGAACACTATGAAAAACGGCTGGATACCCTTTTTTTACAAAGCCGCCGTATCGTTGAGTCAATCCATACCTTCTCGATAAGCCGCCGATCCCATCTGATGCAATTCGCCAAACGCCTTGCCCTCACCCGCCATGACATGGTGAGCAATCTGCTACTGCTTGATAAACCGAACATTCTGTGGGATAACGAAGATGCCGAGAACCTCTATACCCGATTGGCTTTTATCCTTGAACTCAACGACCGCCATGAAATTGCCCTCTCCAAACTCTCTCAAATCAAAGAGGACGTAATGCTGGTCATGGATATTATTAACCATAAAAAGAGTGAATTTTTAGAGTGGATTATCATTATCCTCATTGCCGTCGAGATAGTGATGGGAATTGCCCAGTTTATCCGTTAGCGTAAAATAGTTTTATGCTACAATAATCGCCACTACTTTGGAGGTAATAAAAATGATGAAGAAATTGCTTATTTTAGCTGTATTTGGAATCTCGGCATTGAGTGCTGCAGATGGAGCGAAACTCTTTGGAGCCAAATGTGCCGAATGCCATGGAGCGGACGGGAAAGAGGCCTCTATTGCCGGAAAAGCGATTGCGGGTGATGCTGCGGCATTGACCAAATTGACGGGATATAAAAACGGTACTTACGGTGCTGAACAAAAAGCGACCATGCAGGCTTCCATCAGCGGATTGAGCGATGACGACCTCAAAGCGGTTGCAACATACGTCGGCAGCTTAAAATAATTATGCGAGGAGTTTCTCAAACTCCTCAGCCCTAACCGGCTTGCTTTTAAAATACCCCTGATACATCGTGCATCCTTTTTCGCGTAAAAAATCAATCTGCTCAATCCGCTCCGTCCCCTCGGCAAGTACCTGAAAGCCTAACGCTTGTCCCATTGCGATAATTGCTGTCACTATCGCCATATCATCTCGCTCATACGGAATATCATCGACAAAACTTTTATCAATTTTCAAGACATCGATAGGAAACCGCTTTAAATAAGAGAGCGACGAATATCCGGTACCGAAATCATCAATCGCTAAACGGATCCCCTGCGCACGAAGGGCATGAAGCATCGCTACCGTCTCTTCCTCCCGTTGCATTAACGCGCTTTCTGTCAGTTCAAGTTCCAACCGATCAGCCGGATAACCGCTTTTTTTGAGAGCCGCCTCAACCATCAGCGGGATATTTTGATGACGTACCTGATGTGCTGAGACATTGACGGCCAAGGTCAGCCTATGTCCCTGATCGAGCCAAATCTTTCCCTGTCGGCAGGTTTCATGTAAAACCCACTCTCCAATTTCGCCGATCAGACCAATCTCCTCCGCAATGGGGATAAACTCGACAGGAGAAACGACCCCGCGGATCGGACAATTCCATCGTATAAGCGCCTCAGCTCCGACGATACGTTCCGTCTGCATATGGACCTGCGGCTGATAATAGACTTCAAATTCTTGATTCGCGACGGCACGCCGCAACCTGGTCTCACACTCGATTCGCTTGCGTGCCGAGGCGGTGAGTTCATCCGTATAATAGTGATATACGCCTCGCCCTTCCGCTTTGGCTTTGTAGAGTGCCGCATCGCCGTGCTGAAGAAGCGTTTCTACCTCTTCTCCGTGTTCGGGAAACAAAACTATCCCGGCGCTTGCACCGACATGAATCATCGCCGCACCCGATAGACGATACTCTTGGGCCAAGGAACCCATCATCTCTTCGGCTAAACGCCCGGCATCCTCGGGGCGGGTAATATTTTCGAGGACTACCGCAAACTCATCCCCCCCTAATCGGGAGATAAAATCCCCCTCGCGCACCCGCGAAGAGAACCGTTCGGACACCATTTGCAAAAGTTCATCTCCCGCACTGTGCCCGTAACTGTCATTGATATCTTTGAATCGATCCAAATCAAACATCACTAAAGCGATTTGCGTTTTATCGCGCTTCGCTTTCTCAATCGAATTTTGAAGATGGGACTGCAATAAAGTCCGATTCGCCAATCCGGTAAGAGGGTCAAAGTTCGCCAACGTTTCCAACTGATTTTCATGCTTTTTACGTTCTGTGATATCCCGATATACTGCCATCATATACAAATGATCTTGGAACCTGATCGCAACAACATTGATCCAGACCTGATACAAAGTGCCGTCTTTCGCTCGGTGAACCGTCTCGAAACTATCTTTGCCGTTTTCCATAATCATCTCTATCCGTCGGCGGGTCTCTTCGGGCGATGCGATTATTTCGTAATCCGAAATACTCAGTTCGGCAAATTCTTCCGCCGTGTATCCCAATTGCTCATGTGCAGCTTGATTAAACTCTATAGCCCGCAACGTAATGCTATCAACCAGAACCACTCCATCGGGTATCGCTTCAAACAGTTTCCGAAGCTTCAGCGCATTTCTTTCAATCGATACTTTTTCGTTTTTAATCTCGTTTTTTCGTGCCCCAATCTTGATAATCGCCTCATTTTTTTGGTCGATCACACGGATCAAGTACTCAAAATAGGCACCATGAACGGCATGCAGTACATCATGGCGGCTCAGTAATCCGACAAGATTTTCACTCTCATCCACAACAATGAGTTGATGAACGCCGTGTTCTTCCATCAATGAAGCCGCTTCTTGTAAAGGGATATCTTTTTGGATAATGGGGAAATTTCGATGGAGAACTACCTCTACCGTCACATCACGTTGCCCGTTTTCCTGGGTATATTGATGGGCAATATCACGCTCTGTGATCAACCCCACAGGATGGCTTCCGTTTAAAACAACGGCATAATCGGATTTACGTTCATGCATCAACGCGGCAGCTTCAAAAAGAGGAGTTTCCAGAGAAACGATTAACGGCGAATCACTCATCGCCTCAGCGACAACTTTGAATTTTCCCAATTGTTCAAATCCGATATGGCGCAGAAAATCCCCCTCGCTTACAACACCGACGAATTGTCCAAGGGAATCAGTAACAACCAAATGGCGATACCCTTTTTCCTCCATCATCGCATACGCGTCGTGAAGGTATAGAGTATCCTCGACACAAAACGGGTCTGCCGTCATCACTTCGCTCAGCGGATGCTCAATATCGACAAAGTCAGCAACAACGCGAAGTGCATCATGTTCGGTAAAAATCCCGATCGGACGGTTCTCGGAATCGACGACAATAACGGAGCTAATCCCCAGATTTGTCATCATCTCAAGCGCTTTTACGATCGGCTGAGCGGCATTTAACGCCAATGCCTGATCCGAAACAATGGATTTAACGGTAATCAGTTTCATACGTTACTTCTGCACGAAATAGTGCGATTTCTCCCCATATCTTTTGCCGAATATAATGCATTATCGGCACGCTCAATCGCACCGATGAGGGAATCATCCCCCGTTACTTCCGTAATTCCGATACTGCAGGTGATATGTCCGACATCCTCAAACGGCTCCGACTCGACAAGCATTCGGATTTTCTCCCCTACGCTATAGGCCTCATCGCACCCCGTATTGCGAAGGAGCAAAACAAACTCTTCTCCTCCCCATCTCGCAAATACATCGGCTTCCCGAACCACCGAAGAGACCAAAGAGACAAATTTTTTGAGGACATAATCGCCGATATTATGCCCGTAGGTATCATTGACCCGTTTAAAATAGTCCAGATCGATCATGATCAATGCCGACTTACCCCCTTGGCGTTTCATTATCGACAGTTCTTGCGAAAAAAGTTCGTCGAACATGTGACGGTTGTGAATCTCTGTCAGAGTATCTTTCGTCGCTAACTTGGTTAAATGGCGATTTTTTTGTTGCAAGATTTGGGTGATCTCTTCAAATTGCTGAAAATGGTCCTGCATAAGCTGTGACCATTTTAGATAGGTTCGTGAAATCAGATCCTGCTGCGTTACAATCCCGACAACATGCCCCTCATCGTTGGTAACGACAATGCGCTTGAAATGACCGTTACGCAAATACTCAAGCCCCTCACTGATCGAGGCTTTTTCGCTCAACATCTCGACAGGCGAGGACATTACCTCGCTTACCAACTGTGTCGGAGAAATACCTTTGCCGATGAATCTTATCACATCCTTTGACGTGAGTATCCCTGCCGGATATCCACCCTCTTGGATAATAACGCAGTCGCTCAGAGAGTCTTTCATAAACTCCAATACTTCCGACATCGTGGTATCGGGTGCAAAACTTTTATAGCCGAATTTTTTTTCAAAAATAGTCGAAATCTGTAACGACTCCAAAATAACCTGCGGATCGACACTGGCGACAATATCACTGTTGGTCACCAGTCCGTAGAGACTCCCGTCTTTATTACAGACACAAATATGCTCATCACTCTCATGTGTGAGATTAAGGGCGTTGATAATATTGCTCTCTTTATCAATCAGAGGGAGTGGACGGAGGGTAATTTGGGAAAGGGGGATAGAAAAATCCACCTCTTCGAGCTTCAGTCGAATAATATCTTTCGTCGTAATAATATAATGGAGAGTATTATTGACTACGATAATACTCCGATGGTTGTATTGATGCATTTTGTCCAGAGCATCTTGCACCGTATGATGCATATCAACCGTAATGACATCCGTCGTCGCAATTAGTCCGAGGGTAGGAAAAAACATAACGATATCTCCTCTTTACTATTAATTTTATTATACCGTTTGAAATCTCAAAAAAAGCTCATCAATGTTGTATGGTTTAATGTTGAAATTATAAACATCATAATACAATCTATAAAATAACGAAAAAAGGTATCGTCTGTTCCTATGAGTTTATGTATGTTCTTTGCTTTTTGCGCCGATTGCATTGTTCCGCTCTCCCCATCCGGGGCTCTCCTTAGATTTTGATGGAACTCTTCGCGATCATCTCTCTTATCACTGTTTTGGTACTATGGATTGCCCACTCGATTTTTCTAAATCGTCGTCTCATCGACAGCCGAAAACGGTATTGGGAATTTTTCAGCGACTCCCCCGTTGCCCTCATTGTTATCGATAAAAATTACTCTATTACCGAATGGAACCAAACCGCCCAAGCAATTTTCGGCTGGAATGCCGATGAAGCGGGGGGAGAAAATATCATCGAGTTAATCGTCCCGAATTTTGATAAAGAACAAGTCTCTTCCGTCCTCCAAAAAGCCTATCTTGAAGGAAAAAGTTTTTCCAAAAATTACAATGTCACCAAGAGTGAAAGTGAAATTTTTTGCGAATGGCGCAATCATAAGCTGGAAGGGAAAAAAGGGGAGATCCTCTGTATGGCCCAAGACATCACCCTCTCCAAAAAAGCACTGGATGATCTCAATAAACGCTCCGCCGCGCTGGAGAGTGCGGGCGATGCTATTTTCTATACCGATAACAAAGGGCTGATCGAGTTTGCTAATCCCAGTTTTTTCACCCTCATGCTCAATGACCAAGACCATCTTTACGGAACCCATATCGGTAAGTATCTCTTCAAAGAGCGTCTTACCTTCAACACCATATTTTCCCAATTCAGTACAAACCATACCTGGAGAGGAACCGTCACAAAAGAGTCCAAGACCGGAGAAAAAGTTCTCAGCGTCACCATCAAAGCAATCTATCATCGCAACCGTCTTGTGAGCTATGTCGCCAATCTTCACGATATAACCCATATCACCTCGCACGTTGATGCTCTCACCTATCGGGTTCAGCATGATCCCCTCACCGGAGCTACGAACCGTGCCACATTAAACGATCGGCTCGATCATGCTATCAGCCGCTCAAAGCGCAATAAAGAAAAAATCGCCCTCTATTTTATTGATCTGAATGATTTCAAACTGGTCAATGACCGTTACGGACATGAAGCAGGAGACCGATTACTCCAAAATGTTGCTAAAAATATCCGTGCATGTCTGCGCAACAGCGATACGGTGTGCCGCTACGGAGGGGATGAATTTATCGTTATGATTGAAGAGGTCAAAGGGGAAGAGCATCTGCAAAGCGTCAAAGATGCGATTAAAGCCGCTATCAGTGAACCGATCTATCTGGACGATCAGACCGACCTTCATGCCCGTGCGAGTGTGGGGATGGCACTCTTTCCTGATGATGCCGCCAATGCCGAGGAGTTAATTAAAGCTGCCGACAAAGCTATGTATGCTATCAAAAAAGAGAAACACCTTAACGAACCCTCACCAATACTTTGCGTTGACAGTCACAATCGCTGAAATAAACCCACTGTTCCTGATACATCGGCTGCGGAGCATACACCATCGGGGCGCTCTGTACATACGTCACCGACTCCCGTCGCGGCTCTGAGAGTACATATCCGAGAACCCCTCCGATCACCAGCGGAACAGCCCAGTTGCCGTTATTATGGCCATTGGACATTTTCATATGATGTGCAGACTCATATCTGCCGCCGCGCTCATGCCCTCCGGCATAGATACTTGAACCAAGAATAACGGAAGCGGCGATAACTGCCGTCCAAGATTGAACTTT
>NZ_JAHFAQ010000040.1 GCF_023250475.1 Sulfuricurvum sp.
ACCCACGAAGAGGTTGTCCTGGATATCCTCAACCGTATCAAATGGGATCACGACGGAAGCCTTTCGTATCGCCGAAGCTGCCGTCACGGTATCTGCGGTGTTTGTGCTATCAAAGCCAACGGAAAAGGGATCCTCGCCTGTAAAACCCGTCTGTTTGACCTCGTGGAAACCTTCGGCAGTGAAATCACCATCGAGCCTCTGAGCACCAAACGGGCCATTAAAGACTTGATTATTGATAAAAAAGATTTCTGGGACAAACATGCGGCAGTCAAACCGTATTTGGTCAGTGATATCGAAGAGCATCCGGCGCAAGAGCACCTTGTCAGTCCTCACGATGCCGAAAAACTTCTTGAAGCCGACTACTGCATCCAGTGCGGCGCATGTCACTATTCTTGTCCGTCATTGGCCATCAACGAAGAGTACTTCGGACCTGCGGCATTTGCAGCAGCTTACCGATTCAGTGCCGATGTCCGGGATGAGGCTTCCCTAGAGCGTCTTCACCTCGTTAATGAAGAGGCTCAAGGGGTTTGGGACTGTGTTAAATGTATGGAGTGTGCGCAGGTTTGTCCAAAAGAGGTCAATCCGATCGAGAAAATCACCAAACTCCATAACATGGTGTTTGAAGCGGGGATTGCAAAAAACAATGTCGCTACCCGCCATGCCGTCGGCTTTGCCCACTCGATTGAAAAACACGGTCTATTGGATGAGGGGGAACTCGTACGTTATTCCGAGGGAAATATCGGTGTTATGAAACATATTCCCGAAGCGATTGCTATGTTCGCTAAAGGGAAAATCGTTATGCCTTGGAATATGCCGAAATCAAAAAATCTGGATGAAGTAAAAAAATTGATCAAATCTTCATCTACTGTGAAATTCTAGGAGCTGATTATGGAAAAACTAAAATACGCCCTCTATACCGGATGTACGGCGCGTGAAAGTACGCCAGAGCTTCTAAAATCAACATTGGCAATCGCCGATAAACTCGGAATCGAGCTGATATTGTTGGATGAAGCGTCATGCTGCGGTGCATCCCATCTCCAAGATTACGATGATTTCCTATCCCTCGTACTCAATGCACGCAATATCTGTTATGCCGAAAAATTGGGTCTTACGATGGTCACCATCTGTAATACCTGTCAGCTTAATACGGCAATGACCAAACACCGTCTTGATACCAACCCGGAACTTAAAGCCAAAGTCAATGCGAAATTGGCCGAAGTAGGATTGGAGTACAAAGGCTCGTCCGAAATAACCCACTTCCTCTATGCCCTTATCCAAGATTACGGTTTAGAAAAATTGGCGGCGAAAGTACAAGTACCTTTGAGCCAATTCAACATTGCACCGTTCTACGGATGCCACAATATCCGCCCATCTGAGCTTCAGAACCTTAGTAACGGCGGTGAAAACCCGTATACTCCGACATCCCTCGATGATTTGATCATTGCGTGCGGCGGAGTAAATGTGAACTACGAAGAAAAAAACAAATGCTGCGGTTTCCATGCGGAGCTTCAATCGCCTCGTACCGCAGCTATCCTTACGGGGAATGCAATCGCTGGTGCAATGGATGCCAATGCGGACTGGATGGTAACGCCGTGTCCTTTATGTCATCTCAAGCTCGATGTTCAAAACCACAGTGCGTCCAAAGCCCTTGGCCGCGATGTCCATCTTCCGGTATTGCATATGCCGCAAATGGTCGGTCTCGCACTCGGGTGTACTCCGACAGAACTCGGACTGAACCACCACGTTACCAAAGTCGATTTCGTATAATTTTTATTTATTCCCCTTGCGGGGAAATTCCCCTCCTTCGCTATAAATATTTTTTTTATCTTCTATCTTTTAAAAGAATGCTATACTCTTAAAACCATCTTGATTTTGGAGAAAAAGTGCAATGCGAAGCTTGAATTTTTCCAAACAGCTTTTTTGGATAATCGCTTCATTTATCATCACCGCAATACTTTTAATTACCGTCTATCTCTACCGTCAAACGCAAGTTTTGATCGAGAATAATGCTCACAGCAAAGCGAAATCGCTCGAAACCTATTTTGTCTCCATGCGGTATATCTATCACCATCAATTTTTAAAAAGCGGTTTGGATCTTAATGATTCGACCGTCGGATTTTTACCCGCACATGCCGCATCCTTTATCAGTAATGAGTTCGAAAAACGGACAAAAGACGGTATATCAATCCGTAATGTCACTAACCGACCCCGCAACCCCGTGAACCGAGCCGATGCCTACGAAGTAGATGCTATGCACTATTTTGCCAACCACCCCGAGGTTAAAGAAAATCTCACGCTAATCAAGCAGAACGATCAAGAGTATTTCTTTTACAGCGCCCCTTTAAAAATTGAATCGTACTGTTTACGCTGTCATGGAAAAAGAGAGGAAGTACTCCCGTATATCGCCCGTCGCTACTCGAGTGCATACGGCTACAAAGTCGGGGATATACGAGGGGTTACCAGTATTAAGATTCCTCGTAAAATCATAGCCGATGAAATCCTCTCTATTTTTTGGAAAGAGGCAATCTTGAGCTGGACTATTATCCTTTTTCTATTAGGCTTAATCTATTACGCCATACACCAGATTACCCGCCGGAATGTGGAAGCAAAAAAAAGGCTCGAAATCGAAGTCAAAAAACGGACATCAGAGTTGGAAGCGACAACCCTGGAATTGAAAAATCTCAATACCTATCAAGAGCATCTGTACTCGATTCTCAAAACTGTGGCAGAGAGTAACCAAATTCTTATCACCGCACAATCACTCGAAGAGCTGATTGATCAAACGGCATTATGTTTAGTCGGCAATGAAGCTTTTATAAGCGTTAAAATTTCACTTGCCGAAGAGGATGGGCTGAGGGTAAAAGCCTCTTACGGAATAGCTAACGAATGGCATATTGTCCCGATTGAGCAGATAGCGTTTGATCGCAATACCTCGATCATTTTAACCGACTTCAGTGCCGATATTTCTGAGGAATGCCGCCATAAAGTTGAAACATACGGTATTACCGCGGTTTATGCAGCAGCATTGCGCAAAGATAAATTTGCGGCACAATCTTTCGGTGTCATCATGATCTGTACCTCGCAAGAAAACGGGTTTACGGCCGAAGAAACGGCCATGATCGATGAGCTGTCAGGAGATTTAGGTTTTGCTATCAACTCCTTTTACCAAAAAGAGAATATTGTAAAACTCTCATTTTTCGATCCCTTAACCGAACTTCCGAACAGACGTTTACTGATGGATCGTTTTACTCTCGCCATGCTTGCAAGTTCCCGTACGCTGCAGTACGGCGGTCTCCTCTTTATCGATTTGGATAATTTTAAAGCGATTAATGATCTTAAAGGGCATATTGCGGGGGATAGTGTTCTCAAACTAATGGGAAAAAGATTATTGGATATCCTGAGACAAACCGATACGGTTGCCCGGTTCGGAGGAGATGAGTTTGTCATACTTATTGAAAATATAGGGGACAATCAAGATGATGCAGCGTCAGCTATTCAAACAACAGCATATAAAATTCTTGAAGCGGCAAAAGAGCCATTTATCATAGACGAACACCCTTTTTATCTCAGTGCAAGTATCGGAATCGTCTTGTTTATCGGTGATGAATCAACCGTAGACGAGCTCTTCTCTTATGCCGACAGTGCCATGTATGCAGCTAAAAACAGCGGACGCAATACCACCCGTTTTTATGATTCAGTCCTCCAAAAAACCATGGCAGAGCATGCCCGATTAACCCATGATCTAAGAGCAGCCATTTCACTAAATCAGCTCTTTGTCGTCTATCAAGAACAAGTCAATATCCAAGGCCAGACCGAAGGGGTCGAAGCGCTGTTGCGATGGAATCATCCCGAACGCGGGCTTATATCCCCTGCGCAATTTATCCCTTTGGCGGAAAATTCAGGGATCATTATTGCTTTAGGGGATTGGATTTTTACAGAAGTAACCAACCAGCTCCTTCTTTGGGATAGCCATCCTATCAAACGAAACTGGCGAATTTCTGTCAATGTAAGCCCAAAACAATTCGAAGAAGAGAGCTATATATCTAAACTCCAAAAACAGATAAATAGTGTCCAGATTGATCCTTCCAAAATACGTCTTGAACTTACCGAAGGGTTATTGATCCATGATACCAAAAGTGCTATGGAAAAAATTCATGCCCTCAAAGAGATCGGTTTTACCCTCTCCATCGACGATTTCGGAACAGGATATTCAAGTCTTTCCTACCTCAAAAATCTGTCGATTGATGAACTTAAAATCGACCAATCGTTTGTTAGAGCACTTCCGGAAAGTACTTCCGACAAGATCATAATTCAGACCATTATAACGATCGGAAAAACATTTGGACTTTCCGTCATCGCCGAAGGGGTTGAAACCGTTGAGCAATTTGAGCTTTTACGGGATATGGAGTGCAACGCATTTCAAGGGTTTCTCTTTAGCCGTCCGCAGAGAGCGGAATATTACATGAATTAATATTTATTTAATAGATATTCACTTATAGTATTAGTAATCTGATTCAAGGAGTTTTTATGGGTAAAAGATTTTTAATCAGCGCTATTGCAATTTTAGCCTTGTCTACAGCAGCAACAGCTGCGAGTCAATATGATCTCAAAGACAATATGCTGAAGCTCAATAATTATATGAAAACGATGCAGGCAGGTTTTATCGAAGGAGATAAACAAAAAGCGCTTCAAGCTGCTGAAGCACTCGGTGTAGAGAGTGAAAAACTCTTGGGAAATGAAGAGATGATGCGCAATATGCTCCCGAAAGAGAAAGCGCATAAAGCCCGTATTGCAACGACATCCGCACATTTGATTTCCGATAACGTCGAAATAATCAAATCAAGTATGGACAATGTCCGCCGCGAAACTGCCCAAAATGCTTATCTTGATATTCAACGCGCGTGTATGCGCTGTCATAACCTCGTTCGCGACTGGTAAGATACGGCATAAGCCGTATCCACTTTTTTCTACTCTTCCCCTCTTAAAAATTCGACTTTATACCCCTGCTTTCGAAATTGATACAGCAATCCGTCACTCCCCAATAAATGCATGGCTCCCACAAGGACAAATCCCCTCTTCTCTTCATGCAGCATAGCAATCAGCTTTGGCATCCACGTATCGTTGCGCTGTTTTAAAACGGTATAGTACATTTTTGGTGAATCATCCCTCATTTCAGAGACCAACTCACGCTCCAGCCGCTCAGTTTTTCCTTCTCGCCAATCCGCCACCATCCACGTCATCATAGGCTGAAGCTCTTTCATATCGCTAAGGGTTTGAAGAATTACCGTATCCTCTTCCCCCTCGCCGATCTCGGTGATAATCGCACTTTGTTCTTCGATACTCTCAAGATATTGCTGAGGAATACGATCCGCAAGGGAGCGCTGATTATAATGGCTGTCTACACCGTTTTGATCAATCCCGATTTGCGAAAGTTTCAGTTGTGTCAATGTCAGCATCACCGCCCACGGCTGCAATCGATTAAACATTTCGATTGTATACCCTTGCGAATCGATATACTCTTTCAACTGTGCGTATGTTTTAGGAGAGAGTTTGCTTGAGAGACTCTGACCTGCAGGAAGAATCATCTTTTGTGTGAGTATACGCTGAAGAGTTTGGCTTTGAGCCAATCCCAAGTCCGTCTCAAAAACAACATAATCAGAGTTGACATACGCGTCGTCAAATTCATGCGGGAGGGGGAAATCACCTACACGGAGGAGATGGATCGTTCCGCCGATATACATCGTGTGATTGGAATCATCACTGATTTTCCAAACACTTGATTGGGCAAAAAGATTTCCATAAAGGATTAAGATCGTGAAAACAAACGCTCTTAAAAGTGTCATCGCTCTACTGCTTCGGTCGAAATGCCTTAATAACCTCTTCGTTACACTCCAGATATGGCCCCTCGATCAAATCGATGCAATACGGAACGGCAGGAAATACGGCGTCCAAACACTCACGGATCGATTTGGGTTTTCCCGGAAGATTGATAATAAGGCTTTTGCCTCGGATTCCTGCCGTCTGTCGAGATAAAATTGCCGTAGGAACGTATTTAAGGCTCACTTGACGCATTAACTCACCGAACCCCGGCATCATCTTCTCACAAACGTTTTCGGTTGCTTCAGGGGTGACATCCCGTTTTGCAGGCCCCGTTCCCCCTGTCGTCACGACAAGACAGCACCCCTCACGATCACACAACTCCATCAATGTCTCTTCAATCGTGTCTTGCACATCGGGGATACATCGATAAACGATCTCGTGTTCCGATTTTAGATATTCTCTCATGGTCTCTTGGATCGCAACTCCCGAAATATCTTCGTAAATTCCGGCACTTGCACGGTCGGATGCGGTAATAACACCTATTTTAATCATTGTCAATTCTCCTGTAAAAAATGGTTTGCTTTTTTGATCGATGTGACCGTGGCGTATGGGAGAAAAAACTCCCGCGCTCCCATGACATCGATCACCTGATCTTCCAATCCAAGATAAACTTCGATTCGTATCCCTTTGGCACGAATAGACTCAATGAACTCAGACGTCCACTCAAAATAAAGAAGCTCTTGAAGCGACTCGGCGTCATTACTCCCCAGTATCATCGGTGCTACGGGTGCGGGTGCGAAACAGCTCGTCAAAAAGTTTTCCAAATACCGTTCGGAATCTTTGAAATACCCCCCCATCTGAAGGCGTCGAAACGACTCTTTTTTCGTCTGAAAAAACGCGGGAGAAAAGAGCTGGAGGGTATCGATACGCTCATGTGATTCAGCCACATACTGTGCCGCTTTGATCGCACCGTAACTGAAACCTGCTACCGTATAGTCACTGTGTTTCAAATACGGATCAAAAAAATGCTGATCCTCCGTAAGGGCAAACCCGCTATAAAATCTCATTCATCGTTGCTTTGGCAAGGGTTTTGGAGATGTGCTCATACTCATCCAAAATCGCTTCGAATTTGGAAAGAATTTTTTCATTCCGCTCCAAAAGGGTAGCCATCTCGGTATAAAGGCGATCCATCAATTTTGCTTCATCCTCATCGGAGGGGAGAACCGTGCTTCCCATCCCGTACTCATAGACCATCGCATGAACCAAATCTTTGGCAACACCCAGATCATGTGATGCGTTGCTGGCGTGTTCGCCGAAACGGAGGTGTGAAGAGGCAATCCCCGCCAAGTGAACCCGTATATGGGCTTCGATCTCATGACGCAACTGCGGCTCGGCAGTCGGAGGGGTAATGGCATCATTGGTAAGGGTGATTTTTTCATAGGGTAGATCAAACCAAGTGGCGGCAAACACTTTTCCCGCTTGATAGCGGACTTGATAGCGCCGTTGTTCATCACTCAGCATTGCAATCTTCTTTTTCCCGAACATCACTTTGTCCTTGACCGCTAAAAAATGCTCCTGCTTTACCTGAATCTCTTTTTGACGCATACACAGCAACGCCGCTTCATTGACCAAAGCCGCTAACGATGCTCCGTTAAATCCGACCGTCATTTTGGCCACATCACTGACCGAAAGATCATGGGGGATATGGCGCAGATATTTTTGTAAAATCGCTTCACGCTCGGAAGCGGTCGGAAGTTCGACAAAAATACGGCGATCGAACCGCCCCGCACGAAGGAGTGCTGCATCCATCACATCGATATTGTTCGTCGCGGCGATAACGACGATTCCGCTTGTCTCTTCAAATCCGTCCATCTCGGTAAGAAGCTGATTGAGGGTCCCCTCGCGTTCGTCGTTTCGTCCCCCCTCTCTTTTTTTACCGACGGCATCGATTTCATCGATAAAAATAATCGCCGGAGCATTTTTCTTGGCAGCGGAAAAAAGCTCAGAGACCCTTTTAGCCCCCATACCGACATAAATTTGGACAAAGGAGGCACCGCTTTGGTAGAAAAAGGGAACATCCGCTTCGGCGGCAACCGCTTTGGCAATCATCGTTTTACCGACACCCGGAGGGCCTACGAGCAGTACGCCGCGTGGCATACGAGCACCGAAGCTGTAATAGCGTTTCGGATTACGTAAAAAATCGATAATCTCTTCCAGTTCCTCTTTGACATCGCCTATACCGCCGATATCGCTAAAGCGGACGGTCGATTTTGCGGGAATTACATTGGACGATGGGGCTTCAGGTTCGGCAGCAGCTTTGGCAACCGGTATCTCTATCGGAGTATCATCCTCAAAGCCGAGTCTGTTCCTCCATGCCCAATACCCTACTCCGCCGATAACTGCAAAAAAGAGAAAGAACCATATCCAGCCGTTACCGCTTTTGGGTTCAATAACAAGGTTGGCCGTGAGTTCTACCGGAAGCTGCGACGAAGCAATCTTCACGACACCGTTACCTTTTGTCGCAAAATAGGTATATCCGTCATCACTGAATGCTTTGTCGATCTGATTATTCTCGATAAGTTTAGTCGCCTCTTCCAGCGTCACCGTATCCCCGCTATCACGCAACAGCGCAAATAGCAATAAGAGTAGAATAATCCCCCCCGAAACGATGAGGATAAGCTGATTTCGGTTAAAATTTGGCCAGGTTATATTCATTGTGCACCTCGTAATCTTGCAGTGTGATCCAGTCGCCGCTGATATCTTCATCCGACTCGATCACAACCTTATTGTAAAACTGATCGTATCCGATATGTTGATGACCTTCGCTTGATTCTACCAGTACCTCTAACGAAGTCGTGTTCATCGTTTTCCGGAAAGAAAAATTATTGGACTCAATCAGGGTATTAAGCTCAGCCATTCTGTGTGATGAGACAGTACCATTGACCTCCGGCTTCATTGTCGCACTGGGAGTGCCGTCACGTTTTGAGTAGGTAAACGGATGGATATGGGTGAGATGAAGAGCACGGATATTCTCCATCGCCTCTTTCCAAATCGTCTCACTCTCTCCGGGATGGCCGATAATAAAATCGGTTCCCAAAGCAAATCCTTTCTCATGAAGCATCTCAAAGAGTTCGACATCGCTTTTATGACGGTTACGACGGTTCATAAGGCGCAGCATCTCATCCGAACTGTGCTGAATCGCAATATGCAGATGACGCTCCAACCACGGCTCATCCAAAATCTCCCGAAACGATTCGTTGATCTGAATCGGCTCCAGCGAACCGACACGGATTCGGCGAACCCCACGGATCATTGACATCTTTTTCATCAGTTCCGCGATATTCCGCCCCTCACCCTGACCGTAGCTTCCGACATTTGTCCCCGTAAGTACAAACTCCCCAAACCCGTTAGAGGCAAGTCGTGAAACCTGCTCTAAAATTTTGGCTTCGTCCATGCTCCGCGCATCTCCGCGTACAAAAGGGATAATGCAATAACTGCAGCGAAAATTGCACCCCTCTTGGATTTTGATGAATGCCCGTGATTTCCCGACAAACTCATCGACAATCGCATCGTCAATGTAGTTCAAATCACCGATCTCATAGAATCGGCTATCGGAGGAGAGGAGGGTATTTATCTTCATCTTCTCCGAAGGGCCGAAGACTCCGTGCACTTTTGCGGCACCGAACAAAGATTCCCCTTTGGTATGGGCGCCGCATCCGGTTAAAAAGAGCTTTTTACCCTGTTTATCCATCTGATTGATATAGCCGCGCACACTGACATCGGCTCCGTTGGTCACGGTACAGGAGTTGACAACGACGATATCGGCTTCCCCTTCGCTTTCGGTCACTTCGTAATCACGCAGAGCGCTCATCATCACCTGTGAGTCAAAAACATTCGTACGACAGCCGAACGTTTTAAAATAGACTTTCGGCTTCATTGATTTTCCATAGGCGGAGGAGACTTCGAAGCAATAGGTCCCGTATAAAAAGTTTGGGTCGGATAGGCAATCGTAATATCGTCTTCCGCATTGAAGGCGTCGATGATATCGGCAGAAATCGTACTTCGAAGTGTCAGTGTAGCATACGCATTGGTCAGGTACCATACACTTACTTTCATCCCATACGGCGCGATCAAGGTAAATACGCGCGGTTCAACATTGCTGTTTTTTAGGCTGTAGCGATCCCGCAACCTATTGAGCTGTTTACGGGTGATATCGGTGTACCCTTTCGAATATTTTCGGCAGATCTCTTTCACCAGATGGGCCGCTTTTTTGTGATTGGAATCAAAGGTAATCACGATATCGATCCCGTCCCAAACCGTTTTGAGTGCTCCATGCGTATAGTTGGCGATCATGGAAGTAAAAATATAGTTGTTCGGGACAAAAATGATTCGGCCGGCCCGACGGTTCGACTCGAGGGTGGTAAGGGTGACATCTTCCATCAACGTAATACGCTGGAGTGAAATATCCAAGACGTCTCCGACATAGATCATCCCGTCTTTTTCAAAACGGACACGGTCTCCGACATGGATCGCTCCGCCCATAATAATGACCAGCCATCCCAAAGCACTCATAAACCAGTCGCGCATCGCGATCGCCAAACCGGCAGATGCAAATCCCAGTACCGTCGCCAGATAGCCGACATTATCGATATAGCTGAATAAAAATATTAAAATAATCAGCGTAACATTGATAAAAGTGACAATTTTGTTGGCGGTATAAAAACGCTCGTTATCGGTGATGTAGCGTTTTGCGATACGTTTCAAAAGGAATGAAAAACCGAAAAGAACTACAATAATCACACCGATATTGAGCAGTTTGTAGAGTTGATCTTTTATCTCTTTATTGATTTTCGCTTCTGTAGATTCGATCCGTTTTTCATACAAATCTGCCGTTGAGATAAGAGTATCGAGGGCAAGTTTGAATTTTTCCACCTGCAGCATCGTCGCTTCAAGTTCTACTTCGTAGTCCCCTTTGGGATTTAATCGCATAATATCTTTGTAGAGGGCTACTTGCCGCTCCAGCAAGGCGATAATCTCTTGAAGTTCCTCTTCGCGCAGAACATAATCTTTGTACTGGCCGTTAATACGCTTTACATACGATAACCCCGTTACAATCTCAAAAGGGTTGGTAATATTAGGAAGCTCTCCCGCTTCATCCGGTTTTAGCAATGAAACAAATGGGGATGTACCTTGCGCCTTGAGAAGTTCGATCTGATCGGTAAGGACTTTTTGTTTGGCCTGAAGAGCTTCAATTTCCAGTTTACGCTCTACCGTCGGAGAACGCTCTTCCAGCTTACTGATACGATTTTGAACCTCTCGAAGACTCTTGCGAGACTCTTGATACGCCATGTAGGAGTTATAACTTTTAAGCCAAATACTGTTGCCCCGCGAAAGCTCTTTTTGAATTTTCGAGAGTTCATCTTTGGCATTATCAAGTTGTGCCTCTTTGGGCAACTCTACCGCTGTTGGTTCATCTACAGCTTTCTCTTCATTTTGTGCGGCATTAAGAGTTAAAATTCCGAAGAACAGTGCCGCTAAAAGAAATCTACCCCCTCTCACGCAACCACTCCTTGGAACATTGTTAATATTTTTTTCACGGTTGATGCTTCAATATTATCGGTAATTTCTACCCCTCCGATTCCGCGGGGGAGAATAAAAGTGATAGCGCTGTCGGCACTTTTTTTATCCAGAAAAAAGGTTTGGTAAAATTTTTCAACGTCTTGAATCGGATAGGTCAGCGGCAAATCGTATCGTCCTAAAAGAGCTTTGACCCGAAGCGCCTCCTCATGACTCATCAGTCCTGCTTCGCACGCGAGAGTATTGGCCATCACCATCCCGATGGCCACACTCTCGCCATGAAGATAGGTTTCGTACTTGGTCTCATTCTCAATAACATGCCCGAAGGTATGACCGTAATTTAACGCGGCGCGAAGTCCCTGTTCTTTTTCATCCTCTTCAACCACAGCCGCTTTTGTCTCAACCGCCTTTTGAATAGCGATTAAAAGGTTATCGTCCTCACGCAAATCGTTTTGCTCCAGCCACTCAAAAAACGGCGCATTAAACGTCACCGCCATCTTGACAATCTCCGCCACTCCTGCTCCGAATTCGCGAGAAGGAAGGGTTTTGAGGAAACTCGGATCGATATAGACGGCGCGGGGCTGATGAAACGCTCCGATGAGATTTTTACCGAATCGGTTATTGACCCCCGTTTTTCCCCCGACACTGGCGTCGACTTGGGAAAGAAGCGTTGTCGGGATCTGTATAAAATCGATTCCGCGGTTGTACAAACTTGCAGTAAATCCCCCCATGTCACCGATCACACCGCCGCCGAAAGCAACCAAAAGCGATTTACGGTTCAGCCGATGATCAAACATCCGATCCAATACAAACTCAATCGTCTCAAGAGTTTTGTACTGCTCCCCGTCCGGTATCGTGATGATATAGACCTCTTTGGCTTTTAGACGGGAGAGGAGTGTTTGCAGATGGAACCCCGCAACTTTCGGATTGGTTAAAATAGCCACTTTTCCATCATACGTAATTTCCGGCAATGGACCGATCTGGATAGAATACGAGTCGTCAATAATACGTTTGAGATTGATAGATACCGTCATAGAAAAACCTGATAAATTAAGTTGTTGCGTAATGAGATATATATTACTAAAAGATGACTTAAAACCCTCTTGTCAAGGGCTAAATTTGAGTAGGGATAAAAAGCTGATGGTAGCGTCCGAGTTTGCGGTAAAGGACTTCGGGATCAGTTGAAAAATAGGCGCTAACAGAGTTTATAAACATTTTTTCCGTAAACGGAAGAACATGGAGAAAATTTTCCCGTTCGCACAATTCGCGGATCGGATTGCTCTCTTGGGTAGAGACATGAATCGACTTTGAAAAAATGGCGGAGAGATTGTTAAAATGTTCAATCACTTCCCGTTTATGGAAATCGTCATCATTGACATAATCTATCAACTCCAAATTAAAACCGAACTGAGAAGAGACGTCAAAAATAGTGGTTGAAATGTTTTCAATATGCCCCTCTTCACTCAAAATCACCACACTTTCATGCAATGACGAGAACGATCTTTCGGCAAGTTTGAGCACCGGGACATTTCCGGCATAAAGTTTTTTACGGATCGACTTTATGGAAAAAACTCTGTGTGAAACCAAAAAAAGACCGATATGATACTTTTTGATATCGTTGAGGATAATCGCCTCATCGGAGACACTCTCGTAATTAATCTCTACGGTAATGTCTCCGAGAGAAGAGGCCTTTATCATCCGCAATACATCAATATCTCCGGGATTGATCACTTTGATAATAAGCGGCTGGCGAAGCTTCTTTTGAATGTAGACACTGCGTCTGACCAACGCCATAATAGCGGAAGATTTTTCAATACTCATATCGATATAGAGATAAATTTTAGATCCGAACGGAGCGGGGAATTGCCCTAATTCTCGCTTAATCGCCCGATATATGGAACGAAGTACCGCAGGATCACCCACCAAAACCAGCGTATCATTGGGCTGGATCATTTTATTGTCACTAGGGATAATCAGGGAGCGATTTCGATAAATAGCCGCTATTTTCCAGTTTTTTTGCTCAATCGAACCGATATGGCGATAGACGAAAGAACTTCCAAACGGAACCAAAACTTCCATAATCTCACCCGAGCCCAACCCGATATTTTTCGCCAGAACAGGAATATTGGGGAGATAATCGATCATATTGGCCGCAATAAGCTCTTGCATATTGACCCATTCGATATCATCACACGGACTGATCGTATTCCACAGGTCCAGGGCAATAATCCGAATAGAAGGTTTGTACATACGGATATTTTTGACCGTCTGTTCCAAATCGTTCTGGTTTTCCATCACCAATACTACTTGCCAAAAATCCATTTTCAGCAGATTGGAAATTTTGTAAAAACTGGTGGGATCAAATTGAAAAAATTTATACCGGCCGGGATTATACCCATCGAAAGTTTTCTCGGTTGTTTGAACAATGTAATAAAGGTTTTCAGTCGTGTATGTACCGATGACACGCTCGATAAAATGCTGACCGATAGCTCCGTCACTGACGATTAAAATTTTTTTCATTAAAGGATAAACTTCTTAGTATTCTATTTTATGGACGAGATTGTACCACAATCTACACATAGCCCTCATATTGCCACCTCTCACTAAAGGATTTTTTCCTGACCTATCCGATAGAGGGCAAAATCGTATTTAAGAGGATCGTTCGGATCAAATGTTTTAAGTGTTTCGGTCAGCTCAATCGCGGCTCGCAGATCGCACTGAGAGCGCGCCAACAGCCCTAAGCGGCGAGAAATGTTAAACGTATGGGTATCGAGCGGCATGATTAAATCACTTTGGCTCACTCCGCTCCACAGCCCCATATCGAGTTCATTGTTCCGCACCATCCATCGAAGATACATCATCCACCGTTTCATCGCCGAAGCTTTTGCTATCGAGTCCATCGGCTTGGTAATCAGAAATTCATATCCCCTAGAGCGATAGGGGTTAAGCTCATAAAGGGTCGCAATCAGCGAATTTATTCCGGCAAGAATCCCTTTTTCGGAGTATCCTCTCATGAAAATGTTCTCAGCTCCCCCTGAGTTTTTAAGGGATTTGAGGGTAATAAACCATTGAACAATATCTTCATGCGATTGGAAACGGTAGTATTTCCCCTCTAACGCTTGGCGTAATTGGGTTTCATCCGCATTGATTAAATCCTGATTCAGCGAAGAGAGAAAAGGGACAATCGCTTTGACGTTACCGTACGCAAATAACGCACACGTGAGGGCATGATGTTCATCCATAGAACGCCGCGCAACCATCAAAGGATCGGGACGCTCTTCACACAGTTCGTCACTGCAATTGCGTGCGTCTACCTCCGCGTCGAGGAAAGATCGGATATCGTTCAAGAACGCCCTAGAAGATAGAGCTGCTTTCGCTCGCTCGATCCCGCGATATTAAGTTGTTTTCGATATTTGGCAATCGTCCGGCGTACCATTGTAATTTTAAATTTTTCTTGGATCATCTCTAAGAGTTTCATGTCACTCAGCGGCTTTTTATGCGACTCATTTTTAACCAGTTCCGCCACATAATCTTTGATCGAGGCATTGGATACATCTTCGTCAATCGCCGTCGTAAAAAAATCTTTCATCGGATAAATACCTCGATCGCACGCAATGTATTTATTGGCAATCGCCCGTGAAATCGTCGATGGATTGTGTCCGAATTCATCGGCGAGCGTTTTTAGGGTAAGCGGTTTGATAGCCCCGCCGATAAAAAATTCGTATTGATACTCGACGATCATCAACCCGACTTTATACAACGTCGCTTTGCGCATCTCCAACGCATCGACAAGACTTTTGGCCTCCTTAAGCTTTTCGCGGACAAAAGGATGATCGACACCGTACGCCGCATCGATCGTTACACTCGGATAGTAGCGCTCATTGAGCCTCACTTCTATCCCCTCTTCCGGGTCATTGTGGATCATGAGATCGGGGATCACCTGCTGAGAGTCTTCCAGATAATCGATGGCGGGAGGATTTTTAAAACTTCCGACCACCCGCATAGCCTCCTCAAAAGCGCTCTCTTTACGGTAACGTCCCAACTCATCCATGTGGGTAATCATCTCACGGGCAAGGTCATATCCCGCATCGCTGATCGAGGCGGATTCCAGCTGAAATAAAAATGATTCGCTGACATTGCGTGCACCGATACCGACCGGTTCGACATGGATAAAACGGAGACGAATTTTTTCAAATTGTTCATCACTGATCCCCTCTGCTTTACAAAAGGCATCACTGTCTCCCTCATAATATCCCCCCTCATCAAGATTTTCGATGACATGTTTAGCTATTTGTTGAGATATCGGGGTAGGAAACAAGGAGCCGTCAATCTGCTCTTCAAGGATATCAAACAAACTTTTTTGCTGAACCGTAAGGGCTTCAATCGCTTCACTGTGAGAGTTCTGGACATAGCCGTATTGAATTTTTCTGGGGATTCTCGATTCAAATGACTCTTCATACCCCGATTTAATGTCGATTAGCGGATTCCCCTCAACAAACGGAGCCATCGCTTCACCCAAATCACTCAGACTCGATTGAAGAATCGGAAGCCAGTTGCGAAGGGTATTGGAGAGCTTGTTTTTTAGCTCAACGCTTGTTTTGACCCGTAACATGTGATGTTAGAACTTAAACGATTCGCCGAGATAGTGCTGACGCACATCCGGGTTATTGGCAATTTCATCACTTGAACCGCTCGCAAGCAATTCACCACTTTTGATAACATAGGCACGATCACATACCGCCAACGTTTCACGAACATTGTGATCGGTAATCAATACGCCGATACCGTATTCCACGAGTTGGGAAATCACCCCTTGGATATCCATCACCGCAATCGGAT
>NZ_JAHFAQ010000041.1 GCF_023250475.1 Sulfuricurvum sp.
CAATATAACGCTGCGACTGACGATTGCCGCATCTTGAATCATTTTATCCGGCCAAATCGTAACATCTTGCTCAACCGTCACCAATTCGCCGATTTCGCACCCTTCCGCTAAAATCAGTCCCGATTTAGCCGTAACATTTTTACCGATCCGATTGTTGTTGCAGATAACACATCCGTCGAGTTTCGCATTTTTACCGATCTCAACATCATTCCAAATGACGGTATTGCAAATTTTTGAGGATGCGCCCACGGTGACGTTGTCTCCGATAACCACATTATTGAGTTTTACCCCTTTTTTAACCGTCACGTTGTTTCCGATAACGACGATCCCGATAATCTCGACACTCTCATCGATAATGTTATCTTCTTCGCAAATCAATGCTCCATCCACATATTTAATCGCTTCGCCGTCGAGTTTGAACTTGATTTTTCCGCTCAGAATATCATCATAAACATCCCGGTAGCTCTCCGGGTTTCCTACATCACGCCAATATCCCTGTGCATACCCTGCCATCAAATCGATCCCTTTGCTCATCAGCATCGGAAAAAGATCTTTGGCAAAATCAAAGTTTTCATTATTGGGAATATAGTTCAAAATTTCGGGTTCAATAATGTAAATTCCGGTATTAATCGTATCACTGAAAACCTCGCCCCAGCTCGGTTTTTCAAGAAACTTTTGGATTATCCCCTCTTCATTGGCTATGACTACCCCAAATTCGAGCGGATTTTCGACCGACGTAAGGGTAATAGTGAGTTTTGAGTTTTTGGCTTTGTGATAATCAAATATAGCTTGAAAATCAAAATCGGTTACCAAATCACCGCTGATAATAATAAAATTCTCATTTCCGATCTGTTCCTGCGCACGCTTGACAGCTCCGGCCGTGCCATAATCATCATCTGGGACAACATAGGTAATATTTATCCCCCAGGCACTTCCGTCTTTAAAATAATCTTTAATAATCTCAGGCTTAAAATAAAGGAGAATAATAAATTCTTTAATTCCTAAATCGCGCAAACTGACTATGGTGTGTTCCATCATGGGACGATTCATAATCGGCAACATAGGTTTAGGTATAGAGTTAGTAAGCGGTTGTATTCGTGTACCGAATCCTCCAGCCATGATAACTGCTTTCATCAATCTCCTTTTTTAAGCCCAATCTATCGGCTTTGAATTAGTTTTAATCCTTAAAATTAAATCATATCATATATTTAACACAATGTATTAAATTATCTTCGGAAATATCACATAAAATTATAGAGTTTCGTTTCTATCATCCTTTAGCAATATTCAAATGATTGTTGACTATAATATCTATCATTTTATTAGAGGTTTGTTTTTTTGAAAAAACGTTTAGCAATTGCATTCACCGGCCCCTCCAACAGCGGAAAAACAACGCTGATACTTAAAGTAGCGCGAAAATTGATCCATGAGCACGCCCTAGACGTCGCCATCATCAAAAATGATCCCAAAGACAAAGCGCAGTTTGACGTTCCGGGAAAAGACAGTTATAAATTCAGTGATACGGGGGCGGAGGTGATCGTCACTTCCCCCACCCGCACTACCTATTTCTCTCAACGCCATAAAGAGCTCGATGATTTGGTAAAGCTTTTCGGAGACTTTGACGTATTGCTCGTGGAGGGGCTAAAAAATCTTCCTCTCCCGAGAATCAGTATTTTCCGAAGTTCTATCGATACCGATTATTTTCCCTATATGAACGCATTGGCTGTCGATGAGAGTATCAATCTCGCCCAATATTCGATTCCGGAGGGGATCGACATTCTCGATCTCAACGATCCCGATCAAGTGATCGAATGGATTTTAACCCACGCAAAGGTAATGCAATGAACCCGATTTTAACCGCGATACAAAAAAGTGCCATCCGTATCAAGAACGCCATTGATGTCAAGGATATCGGCTATTCCCAAGAGCAAAACAGCTCCGGAGAAACCCAACTTCAACTCGATATCCAAAGCGACTTGATTATCGAAGAAGAGCTCAGCCGTATAGAGGGAGTCCATACGATCGCCAGCGAAGAGAAAGAAGAGCCGATGGTACTGAACGAAAACGGCCACTACTTCATAGCCTTCGATCCGCTTGATGGCTCATCACTGGTGGATGTCAATCTCAGTGTCGGATCGATCTTCGGTATCTATGAGGGCTCATTTACCCCGGAAAAGATGGTAGCTTCATGCTATGTTGTCTATGGACCGCGCGTCGAGCTTGTATTCGCCTATGAAGGAAAAGTGAAACTTTATCTTCTCCAAAACGGCGAGTTCGAATTCGTCAAAGAGATTCATTTGAATGAAAAAGGGAAGATCAATGCTCCTGGCGGTACGCAGCAATGCTGGGCTCCGTTTCATAAAGCGATGATTGACTCTTTCTTCGCACGCGGTTATCGCCTCCGATATTCAGGCGGAATGGTTCCAGATCTCCATCAAATCCTTCTCAAAGGGGGAGGATTATTCAGTTATCCCGGTGCAAGCGACAAACCTGAAGGTAAACTTCGTATGCTTTTTGAAGTCTTCCCGTTTGCGTTTATCTTTGAAACCGCAGGTGGAAAAGCGGTTGACGGATTTGTACGTGTTTTGGAAAAAGAGCCTCGCCATGTTCATGATACAAGCCCATGTTTTTTTGGCTCAATGGAGGAAATAAACGAGGTATTAAGTGTCTATGCCGGACAACAATAGCATCTACGAAGAGAAACTTGATATCGCGATAAGCGACCTTCAAGGGTGTCAAAAAGAGCATAATGTAGAGAGTTGCTACGTCTGTGAAAAGTGTATCGGATGCGAAATTCGCACCAAATACATCCGAAGCGTTTATGAGAGTATGTCCAAGGGTGAAACCGGCGGATTTGATTTTTAGAAGGAATATTGAATGAAAAATTACATCACTACCCCAATTTATTACGTCAACGGTGAAGCCCATATCGGTCATGCCTACACGACCTTTATTGCCGATACGCTAGCACGCCATTCGCGCCTTATCGGCAATGAGACCTATTTCCTCACCGGAACCGATGAACACGGACAAAAGATCGAAGAAGCGGCAAAAAATCTCTCTAAACCGACCCAGCAGTTTGCCGATGAGATCAGCGCAACCTTCCGCAATTTGTGGGATGAGTTTAATATCAGTTACGACCAGTTCATCCGTACGACCGATGAAACCCATAAAAAAGGGGTTCAAGCGGCTTTTCTCAAAATGTATGAAAACGGCGATATTTACAAAGATTTTTACGAGGGGAACTACTGCGTAAGCTGCGAAACTTTCTTTCCCGAATCACAGCTGATGGACGGCGGTTGCTGCCCTGACTGCGGAAGAGCTACTACCATCGTTAAAGAGGAGAGCTATTTTTTCCGCCTCTCCAAATATGAAAAACCACTGCTCGATTATTATGACGCCCATCCCGAATTTATTCTCCCGAAATCACGACGCAATGAAGTGATCAGCTTTGTCAAAGGGGGACTCAACGACCTCTCCGTCACCCGTACCAGCTTTAGCTGGGGGGTACACTTGCCGGAATCGCTAAATGAGCCGAAACACGTTATGTACGTGTGGCTTGATGCCCTGATGAACTATGTCACGGCACTCGGATACGGCTCAGATGAAGCTAAAATGGAGTTCTGGCCTGCAAACACACAACTTGTAGGTAAAGATATCCTTCGTTTCCATGCGATCTATTGGCCGGCATTTTTGATGAGTCTTGACCTTCCTCTCCCTAAACACATTGGAGCACACGGCTGGTGGACACGTGACGGTGAGAAAATGTCCAAATCCAAAGGCAATGTCGTTGATCCCAGAGAAGTCTCTAAGCACTACGGTGTTGAGAACTTTCGATACTTTATGATGCGTGAAGTACCGTTTGGACAAGACGGTGATTTCTCTCAGCGCGCCCTGATCGATCGTATGAATTCAGACCTCTCAAACGATTTAGGAAATCTCCTTAACCGTATCATCGGAATGAGTGAAAAATATTCTGACTTTGTTATTGATAGCGGTAATGTTCAACAATACCACTCTCGAGAATTGAACGACGCTCATACCATTTTAGACTCACTGGGAGCGTATTTAGGTGAATTACAACTTCACCGTTACCTTGAAGAGCTCTGGAAAGTATTTACCATCGGAAATAAAGCGATCGAAGAACACGCACCTTGGGTTAAAATCAAAGAGGGACGCAACGATGAAGCACTGGCTACGGTTGCGTTGGTTGCCAATCTCTTGGCAAAAGCTTCCGTGATGCTCCACTCGATTATGCCGAGTACTACCGCAACGATTGCGGATGCACTCGGATTTGAAATCACGACACAGAGCTATAATGAGCTCATCCTCAATAAAGCTCTTTTGAAAACTTTTGTCATCAAAAAAATCCCCCCTCTTTTCCCCCGTGTCGAAGAGCCGTTAATGCAAGAAGCCCCTAAAGCAATGATAGAAGAGACTCCAAAAATCGATATTAAACCAAAAAGTGAAGATAAAAAAGAGTCTACCGTTTCGCTTGACGGACTCATTAGCATCGATCAGTTTTTCCAAACCTCGATCAAAATTGGAACCGTACTCGAAGCCGAAGAGGTTCCGAAAAGTTCTAAGCTTCTCAAACTGCAAGTTGATTTGGGAGAGGAATCCCCTCGACAAATCATCGCCGGTATCCGCGAATATTACAGCGCCGAATCGCTTGTCGGAACCCAGGTGTGTGTCGTTGCCAACCTCAAACCCGCAAAACTGATGGGGATGCTCTCTGAGGGGATGATCTTGGCGGCTAAAGATGCAGAGGGGCTCTCCCTAATCCGTCCTGAAAAACCTCGAACCAGCGGAAGTTCAGTGGGATGAGACTCGAAAACATCCTCGCACTGAGTAAAGGAACTCTCTTAGGAGACCCATCAATCAGCCTCTTTGAAAGTGTGGTATTTGAACCTTCCAAAGTAAAGCGAGGATCTTTTTTTGTTGCCTATTCACCGGAAGATATCCCTGAAGCTCTTCAAAACGGTGCTTACGGTGTCATGTTTGATAAACCGACCCAAATCAGCGACAGTGAAATCGCGTGGATCAAAGTCGATAATATTGATAGCGCTCTCAAAAAACTTCTCCGCTTTTATCTACTGGAAAAAGAGCTTCAGGCGTATGCGTGCGACCCGATTTCCCTCCATCTCTCAACCATGATCTCTACCCCGTCAAACTTCTGCAATATCGAAGGCTCTATGCGCGATATATGGGAAAAGCTGTGGCCTCTGGAAAAAAAATCGATTGTACTTTTCTCCCCTGCCCTGACCGATGCAGATATATTTATTGAACATTCCCAGCTTATCCGTGCCCAAGAAAAAACGATCACGATAATCGAACAGACGTTATTTGAAACCTCATTTATACACAACGACACCTTTTATGAGCGTCAGATGCTCTCTCCGTTTTTTATCCCTTATCTTGAACACATACTCTTTTTCTATACTTTTTTACGGATACCGTTTCAAATCCGAAGTTTTAGTAAAATGGGACATTTTATCCCTGTGTTCACCAATTCGAGACTGGAGAGCAAAGAGTTCGGCAGCAGCGATCGGGTTGTTATTTTCGAACCGCTTCTCGAACTCATTGACGAGCAAATCGATTTTCTAGATGCTCAGGCTTCGTGGGCGAAAATTATCTATTTGCTTCCCGACTCTATGCGCTCGGCCATCACAATCGGTGTAGAAAATATCTTTTTCTATCGCTATAATGAAGAGGTTTTGAGCATACTCCAATCCAAAGTATTCCATTTTGCCCTTGTTGGAGGAGTCGACAAAGGGATTTTGAATCCCTCACGTTCAGCTATGAAGCAGCTTGAACTTGAATTTTAATACCCTATAACGTAGGTCGGATCGCTTTTATTTGGGTACGGAGTTTTGTCGAGTCGGGCAGATACAGCTTCACCAAATCATGAAATTGTTTCGAGTGATTCATGTGGCGCAAGTGGGCAAGCTCATGAACGATAATATAATCCATCTGTTCATACGATAACTGCATCATCATCGTATTCAAAGTGACTACCCCGTTGCTATCACAACTCCCCCATCGGCTTCGAAGGCGTTTAAACCGTATTTCACTGGGGTGAAGATCCATTTTACGGGCATAAAATGCGACTCTTGAGGGGAGAGTTAAAACGGCTTCGTCTTTATAAAATTGGTGATAACATTTTTCAAAATGTATAGAACTTTCATATTTTTCAATCTTTTTTAGAAGATTCGGCAATTGTTCGACAGAGCGGGTTTCTCCCCGAAAACGGATCTCTTTTCCCAATACCGGTTTGAGCGTTTGACTCTCCTCTAAATCCAGCAGTTTGCTCTTTATCCACCCCTCTCGAAGTTTTAAAATACGCCGAATCGAAGATTCATTTTTAAGCGGTGTCCGAACTTTTATCTCTCCCGTAGGACTTATGCGAATATAGGTATTGCGATTTTTTGGACGATGCTCAATCAATATGGGGGACGTTTGTGGATTAAACATACGGGATAGGATCAACCGCTCCGGCACGATCAAAACCCCTTAGTCGGAGCCGACAGCTATCACACACACCGCACGCTTTATCTTCATTTTGATAACAGCTCCATGTCAGATGAAGAGGAGCATCAAGCTTGAGCGCTTCTTGAACAATTTGAGATTTTTGGAGGTGGACGAGCGGCATCTCTATCGTTATAGCCGTTGTCTCCTTCGTCCCTAGATTCGCCGCTTTGGAAAATGCCTCGATAAAGCTCTCACGGCAGTCAGGATAGCCGCTGCTGTCCTCTTCTACAACACCGATCGCGATAGCGGAGCACCCCTCTTTTTCTGCGATGGCAGTCGCGATGGAGAGAAAAATCCCGTTGCGAAACGGTACATAGGTGATCGGTATTCCGGATTCGATTCCTCCGGTAGGAACGTCGATGGCATGATCCGTCAGCGCTGATGCACCGATGGCTTTGAAAAAATCGAGATCGATCTCGTATTTCTCAGCCACCCCTAAATCTTCGCATATTGCACGAAAAGATGAGCGTTCTTTTTCCACGGTACGCTGTCCGTAGTTGAAGTGAAGCGCCACAATCTCGTAGCCTCGAGAGCGCATAATGTAAGCGACGAGGGTCGAATCCATCCCGCCGCTCATAATACACAGTGCTTTTTTCATCTTTTATCCCTTTGTCGTGATTGTACCAACGAATCGCTTATGCTACAATACCGACATGATAGAACTTGATAACCGAACCGATAAGATCTATGATCTTGATCGCTTAACACAAATTGCCGATGCCCTCACAACTGAGGAAATCGAGCTAATCCTTACGGACAATGATGAAATTGCGGCGATTAACCGTGAATTCCGCAATATCGATAAAGCGACCGATGTCCTCAGTTTCCCAAGTGATCCCTTCCCAGGTGCACCGCTGGGCAGTATTGTTATCAGCGTTGATAAGGTCCAAAGCGTTGCCGAGGAGTTAGGACATAGCGAAGATGATGAAATAGCCCTCCTCTTTATCCACGGTCTTCTCCATTTGAAAGGATTTGATCATGAGACCGATAGCGGAGAGATGCGAAACAAAGAGGTAGAACTGATCGAGAAATTCCATCTCCCAACAAGTTTAATCGTTAGAACGTTGGAAGAATAGCCGCAAAGCTTTTATTCTTTAGGAGCCTCTTTTTTAATATATCCCATATCATCGAGCTTATTGTAAATTGATGAAATCATCCCTCCGGTTGCTTCACCGCCGTGTCCCCCGTGTTCGACCATGACGGTAACGATAAACTGCGGATTGTCGGCTGGGCCATAGGTCGTAAACCAAGCATGGGAGCGTTTGAAATACTCCATAGCATGTTCGTTTTGACGCTCTTTTACCGTTTGTGATATTCCAGTCGTCTGAGCGGTTCCTGTTTTACCGGCAATCGGAAAACGGGTATAAACGTATGCTTTTGCCGTCCCTCCCGGATCATTACACACACCTCTCATGGCTTGTTGAATGATAGGAAGTTTTTGTTTTTCTGAAGGGGTCAAAACATCCAGCGGCGCAGGAGTATACGGGCTATTTCCGATCACTTTTGCAATATGAGGAATCGGAAGTTTTCCGGTTGCCATCAGGGCTGTCTGCTGCGCGATCTGCATCGGCGTCACCAGTAAATCCCCCTGCCCGATAGAGGTATTGAGCGTTTCCCCCTGATACCACGGTTTATGAAATTTATCCCGTTTCCATGCGCGCCCCGGAACCGTTCCTATGAACTCATTCGGTAAATCGATGCCGGTTTTTTTACCAAGTCCCATTCGAATCATCCCATTGCTCATCCGATCTATTCCGACTTGAAGGGAACCTTGGTAGAAATAATCATCACAGCTTTCTACAATCGCTTTGGTAATATTGGTGGCACCGTGACCATTCTTTTTCCAGTCACGAAAGGTACGATTGCCCAGACGCATCGATCCGGTACTGTTGATTGTAGTATATTCATTCCATACGCCTGAATTAATATAGATCAATCCCATATTATTTTTAATCGTTGATCCGGGCGGATAGAGGCCGTTAATCATCTTGTTGGTAAACGGTGAATCGACACTGCCCATAAGAGCATTCCACTCCTCAGAACTAATTCCGGATACAAATCGGTTAAGATCGTATTCCGGATAGCTTCCAGCTGCATAAATCGCACCGTGAACATCCATAACGATAATGGCGCCCACATGATTTTCAAAAGCCTGCGTGATAAAACTTTGGAGATTCATATCGATATTTAAGACCAGATTATGATTTTCCTGTGTTGCACTGCGTCCAATCTCTTCAATTTCTACATTATGGGCATTAACCTTGATCCGACGCTCTCCGGCAACACCTTGCAAATAACGGTTATAATATTTTTCGATACCGTTTTTTCCGACATGTCCCAACAGTTGCAAAGAGGGATCGGCATCAATCTCTTTTTGATTCGCTTTCGCAACGTACCCTATCAGGTGCGCCCCTATCAGACCGTACGGATACAATCGTTTCGGAGAGGGTGATATTTTAATCGTATCCCGCAAATTCATCAATGCGTAAATAGGGATAATCGTCTCATGCGGGACAAAATCGACAACGTCGATAAATCCATGATTGTAATACGAATCCTGCATCTTGTAGGTTTTGATTATTTTATTCGCATCCAGCGTCGGAATCATAGAGACTAAATACGCTACTTCGGCATCAAGACGGGAAGTATCTTTCCCTTTTGTCAAATGAGGTGCAAAAGCGATTTTAAATCCCAATTCATTAATGGCAATCGGTTCTTTATTTCGGTCAAGTATCTCACCGCGTACCGGTGCGGAAAGCTCCGATTTGATACTGTTGTTTTCGGAGAGGTTTTCATAGTAATCATTAAACTGAACGGCGAGATGGAATACTCGTACAACCAATCCGATCCAAACAACAATAAATATTGATAATAATATTTTAATTTTCATGCAAATACCGAAATAATTAAAAATTCAATAATCATGTATAGCCCCATGTGCCAATCAATGGCAGGAGGACTTAATAACAAGACTTGATTAACAAACCACATAAACATCCAATATCCGGGATAGGCCAATCCGACAAAAATTGCTCGCATACAGACATGGCACCGAATAGCCTGTTCCGTTTTAGGAAGCAAATAATGAGACAGGACCGTAAAAAAAACAATGGTGCTTCCGAACCAAAATCCTTTTTCAGCTTCAAAAACCAGCATCATAACAGCAACGGTGACCAGGGCGAAAAGATCGTGCTTATTTAATGCGTCATGATATAAAAAAAATAAAACTGCCAGCAAAGGAGGCATGAGCAGATACATACTGCTTAAGCTTATGTAAAGAACGAAAAGAGCGACTAAAAAAAGTCGGCTTACAATGTTTTGATAAGAGAAACTTCGTTGCATACCGGAAAATGTTTACATTTAATACAATCTGCCCAGATTTTATGTTCTGGAATAGACTCTTTGGGAATTTCTGCAAATCCCAAACGTTCAAAAAAGCGTTGCTGATAGGTCAACGCTAAAACCTCTTTTAATCCTAAACTTCGTCCCTCTTCACATGCATTTTCCACCAGCGTGCTGCCGATATTACGACCCCGATACGCCGTATCGATGATCATTGATCGCAATTCTGCCAAAGCGGGAGAGTGAATATGAAGGGCTACGAATCCAACCAGTTTATCTCCGTCCATGGCCAAAAAATACGAACGTATATTAGTCGCAATTTCATCATTGCTGCGCGGTAATATCACACCGCTTTCAATCTCCGGTTCAACCAGTAGTTGCATAGCGCCTATATCACGCAACGTCGGTTTTTTATAGGTTATGCTCATTCTTCGTCACTTTTCAATAGCCGGTAAAGATGCTCCACAATGGCATCTACCCCTCGGCGTTTCGTATTGGAGACCATTATCGCACCGGGAAATCTTTTTTTAAGTTCGGAAAGCTCTTTTTGATTCAGCTTGTCAATTTTGGTAAAAATAGTCACAATATCCTGATCCGGGGTACAAATTTCATGCAGATACGCATCTACTGAACGATCGATCTCCAAATCCGGGTGACGGCAATCGATAAGATGGACAAAAATACGAATCTGCTTACGTTCAGAAATAAAACCGGTAAGATTGCTTTCCCAATCCGTTTTAAGGGATTTAGCGACCTTAGCATAGCCGAATCCCGGCAAATCGACAAATTTTGCACTGAGCCGCTCATTGGTTTCGCGATCGGCAAACAGAACATCAAAATAGTTTATCAAACGGGTTTTCCCCGGTGTTGCGGAAACTTTAGCCAATGATTTACGCTTTGTCAGGGTATTGAGCAATGAACTTTTCCCCGTATTCGAACGCGCCATAAATGCTACTTCATTTTGATAGTCGTTTTCCGGAGTTAAACGGATATTCGGTGCCGATGTCACAAAAACTGAGTCAATAATTTCTATCATTTAGCCGTACTTTTAGCTTTTGGCTTTTGGTCTTGAAGGGTAAATGTCATAACAACCGGTTCATTATTGGCACTTTCAGCCGAAGCATTTCCCTGTATCGTATTGACTACGACTTTATCCCCTTTAACTCGACGAAAATCATCCAAGCGGATCAAATCGACTTTTTTATAGAAATGGTATTCGCTCTCATCCGGCAGATAAATGGCCGTTTGGGATTTCCCTTTGTATCTCTCTTTCATTTCCGTAACGATATAAAAAGAGACATCTCCCTCGGCAAAATACTTAACCGGTTTTCTATCTTTGTCGGTATAAATTGTCACTTTGGTAGCATTGAGTTCATCCATTCCCTTGGTCACTTTGACATTTCCGGTAAAAATAGAGATCCCTTTTTGCTGATCCCCTTTAAAATTATCAGAAATAACTTTTAGCTCTTCTCCCCAGCTGAGAGTTAATACCAAAGGGGCCAAAAATATTAGTTTTCGTATCATTGATTATATTCCTATTTTAATTGATAACTGCCGCGCACGTGATCGGCGGATACGGTATCGTGTTCCGTATTATAGTTCAGCGCTGTGCCCTCAACGTGATTAGCGTTTTGAGTAATGACAAAAGCCCCTTTTGTCCGGATCAGAGAAGCTTTTGAGTCGTAGGTTCCCTCATGTGAGCGAAATTCCAAACCGTCTTCTCGAACGTAATGAACATTTCCGTCAACTTTGATAATATTATTTCGATAATCGGCATTATCGGATCGAATAGTTTGGAATAAATTTTTCGTATTATCGCTAAATTTTGCTGATGTTATCACATAATACTCATCAAACTTTTTTCCCTCTTTCCCTTCTAAGATATGATCAATCCTTTTATGGGAAATTTCATACAATGTAAAATCGGTTAGCTCAATCTTAGGAATTTCACGATTATCCTGCGCGGCTCTGTCATCAGGTGAAAAATAGCCGTACATCCCGATCAATAGTCCCAATATCAAAACAAAGAAAAGATTGATCGACATTTAGATCCACAACGCTAAAAATTTTTCTTCTTCACCGTTTCGGCGGATCACTTTCTCAATCATTTCACGGACACACGCATCCCCGCCGCAGCGATCCAAGACTTCCGCAAACGTTTTGAGATATTCAGAACCATCCTGCGGTGTATAGGCCTGTCCTGCCCATTGCATGAGGTTATAGTCATTCAAATCATCACCGATAACCGCTACCTCATGGGGCTCAATTCCGAGTTCTGAACACATTTGAATCGCAACGGCACGTTTATCTTTTACCCCTTGATAGAGATGCGCAATATCCAGTTCTTTGGCTCGGTATGCAACAATTGTTGAATCGCGTCCGGTGATAATCGCCGCAGAGTGTCCCATTTTTACCCAGGCTTTGATTGCAAAGCCGTCTTTGACATTGAAGTTTTTGAGTTCTAATCCATCGGCTGTATAAATAATCTTGCCGTCACTCATGCACCCGTCAACATCTAAAATCAACAGTTTGATCATAAAACACCTTTCGTGCTCGGAACTCCGGCACGATCATTCGGTGCCAATGCACGGCGAAGTGCTACAGCAAGTGATTTGAATGCCGCTTCAAGGATATGGTGCTTATTTTTACCGCGAACCATAATGATATGGGCCGTAATACCGGTATTAAAAACAACGGCACGGAAAAACTCTTCCGCCAGTTCTGCATCGAACGTACCGATTTTCCCGGATACGGGAACGTCATAGACTAAAAAAGGACGATTGCTCAAATCCAAATCGCACGTTACCGCCGCTTCATCCATAACGATGGTAGCACTTCCAAAACGTTCCACTTTCTCAATCGGATAGATAGCATCACGAAGGGCTTGTCCCAAAACAATTCCAATATCCTCAACGCTGTGGTGATCGTCAATATGAACATCACCCTCACACGTTATCATCAAATCGATTTGGGCATGTTTCGCAAAACTTTCCAGCATATGATCCAAAAAGCCAACTTTGGTCGAAATCGTACTTTTTCCTTCACCCGCAACTCTGAGTGACAAGTCGATATCGGTCTCTTTGGTTTGACGTTTTTTTTGAATCATCTTATTCCCTTATGATAAAGGAGCCTTCAAAGTAGCCCCGTGAAATGAAATCGCGAGCTTCGGCTTCACTCTTAAATCCGCCGAGCCATACGCGAAATAGACGTTTGTTATTATACTCTGTATCTTTGATGATTGCAGAGTATCCTCGGAAAGAAGCATACTTGTCTTTGGTGATTTTAGCTCCCTCAAACCGCTCAAATGAACCGATTTGTACAAAAAAGTTGGTTAACAGACTCTCTTTTGGACCTTTGGCCAATTTAACCATGTCAATGCTTCGAGAGGATGTCGGTTCAAATCCCAACACCTCCAAAGTTACCAGTGCCGTCCCCTTTTTAGCGACACCGATTTGATTGGCAGCACTATAGGAGAGATCGATAATCCGACTCTCTACAAATGGTCCGCGATCATTGATCCGAACAATGGTTTGAGCATTATTTTCGGTATTCGTAACCCTGACGACCGTATTCATCGGCAATGTTTTGTGGGCAGCCGTCATGGCATACATATCATACGCTTCCCCGCTTGAGGTCGATTTTCCATGAAAATCAGGCCCATACCAACTCGCTCTTCCGCTGAAGGTATCTCCGACACGGACAACTGTAGGATAATATTCCTTACCCATCACGGTATAAGGACGCATAGTAGCCTGTAACTCGCCGTTGCTTTTATAGACAGCGGAGGAGTTCATCGCAAGCTGGTCCGAAGGATATTTTGCGGACGGCTTGGTCGGTTGATACGAATACGAACCGCTCTTCGTCGTACATCCGCTCAATACTATCACCAGACAAACTAAAAAGGTTTTAATCACCAACTTTTACTTCCTCCCCTTCATACAGTGCATTCGATACAAACGGATTTTTTATTTTTAATTGTTCAAGTGTAATATTATACAATTTTGCGACTGAAGCGAGGGTTTCACCCGATTTTGCCCGATGCAAACGGGGATTTGTCAAAAACGGTTTATTGATCGGTATTTTAACTCTCCGATTCAAATAACGCTCATCATCACCGATCATATTCTCCATCATAATCATTGACTTGGGAACATTGTACCGTTTAGAGAGCTGATCCAATGTCTCCCCCGATTTTACGCGATCCAATACAAAATATCCTTTTAACTCTTTGGGGCGAAATTTTTGGCGGAAATCATCCAGTTTTTCTTGGGGGATATATACAGGATAGGCTTGATCGTTCGGAGGGGTTATCCCCTTTTTCAAATGGGTATTGAGCTTCACCAGATTTTTTTTCGGCATCTCTAACACCGCTGCTATCCGATCGATATTTTCACCTTCGGGCAAATAAACCGTTGCGATAGGGCTATCTTGCTGTGTGTCGGTAAATGAATCGTATTGCATTTTGGATATGAAGACATCATCCGTAGCCAATAACGACAGCGCAATTACCTTACGGATGTATTTTCGGCTCTCGGGAGGGAGAAATGCCCGCTTAGGATCGGTCAAGACACGGATATCGGTTGTCCCCGCTTTTGCAATAGCACGATTAAGCCTCCCGTCACCGCAATTGTAGGCGATAAGCGCCAAATACCATTTACCGAACTGTTTTTTTAAACTGCTTAGATAAGCGATTGCGGCTCGGGTCGATTTTACATGATCGCGGCGTTCATCTACAAACTGATTTACCTCTAAACCCTGCAGTTTTCCGGTACTCTCCATAAATTGCCACAAACCGGCAGCTCCTCGTGAGGAGGTTGCGCTCCCTTTGAGTTGAGACTCCACCAATACCACAAATAAAAATTCACTCGGTAAATCCGATTGTGCAATCAACGATGAAAGCATCGGGATGAAGACATCACTGTCTTCGGAGGTATCGGCAAACCCTTGGAGCGTACATTCGCGCTTTTTTTGATCATAGCTATCGTGCAGATACGGATCGTGTAAATACGAAGGGGGGATATCAAAATGGCGAAGTACCGCGATTTTTTTTTGATCATTAGGATCAAATCCGCTTCCCATAAGCCATGCGGGGAGTAAAAGTATCAATGCCAAAAGATGCTTCATATCCCCTCCATAATACTATCCTACGCCAAATAAACTTTTTGCATTTTGTGTCGTTAACGATACCACGAACTCTGAATTTAACCCTAGGACTTCCCCCATTTTATCGGCTATCAGACGAGTATACGAGGGCTCATTACGGCTCCCGCGATGAGGATGAGGGGTAAGATAGGGACCGTCCGTCTCGATAAGCAGTTTATCTGTCGGAATACGAGGAAGAACATTGATCAGTTTTTTAGCGTTTTGAAAAGTCACAACGCCTCCGATACCGAAATAAAATCCCTCAGAAGCAAGGGATAAAAGCTCATCATCGGCATTGTAACAGTGAAGAACTCCGCCGACTTCTCCCGCCCCCTCTTCGAGGAGAACCATTTTAGCGTCATGGCTCGCATCCCGAATATGGACAATGAGCGGTTTTTTTACTTTTTTGGCAAATCGGATGTGCGTTCGAAATACTTCATCTTGCCTCATCTTTTCTCTATGTTTCTCCTCATCGCTTCCCTCAAGTCTGAAATAATCCAAACCGCACTCACCGATGGCGACACATTTAGGATGGGACGCATAGGCTTCAAAGTCGACCGATTCCATATGCTCCATATCATAAGGGTGAACCCCAACGGCAAAATAGAGATCGTCGTAGGCTTCGCACAGTTCTATCGCCCGTGGGAGTGTTGCAGGGTGCGCTCCGGGGATGATAAACCCCTCAACTCCCGCTTCATAAGCACGTGCCATCATCTCATCAAAATCCTCACGATAGCGTTCGTCATCCAAATGGACATGGGTATCAATAATCATACTAGCTCTCGTGAACGTTCAAATAAATCTCGGGCAAATCCCCGTGCTTCATCACTGACCCGCTCGCCGCTGATAATACGGGCAATCTCTTCTATCCGTTCCTCATCGTTCAGCTCACGCACGCGGCTCTCATCTTCTTTGTAAATTAAAAAGTGCTGCTGCCCCATCGACGTGAGTTGCGGTTGATGGGATATGACAAAAATCTGATAGCGTGAGGAAAGATGACGCAATACTTTTGCCACACTCATCGACTCTTCTCCGCTCAAATTGGCATCAATCTCATCGAGCATCAACACTCCACCGCTTCCTTGCATGCTCTCAACTCCTAAA
>NZ_JAHFAQ010000042.1 GCF_023250475.1 Sulfuricurvum sp.
TGCAAGGTGTGCACGGCGTCCTGACATACGCTCAACGATTACGCTATCGGCTACATCGATTTCGATGATGGCATCAATGGCAACACCCGCTTCTTTGAGGGCATCGGCTTGAGGAACGGTACGCGGAAAGCCGTCAAGGAGAAAGCCGTTTTTACAGTCATCTTCCAAAATGCGCTCTTTGACCAAACCGATGATGATCTCATCGGTAACGAGTTTGCCTGAATCCATAAACGATTTTGCCAATGTTCCGAGTTCTGTTCCCGCTTTAATCGCTGCACGGAGCATATCGCCCGTAGAGATTTGGGGAATATCGAACGCTTTGGTCAAAAACTGTGCTTGTGTCCCTTTTCCGGCACCCGGAGCGCCTAAAAGAATAATTTTCATATTACTTCCTATGATTAAATTTTTGATTCGATAAAGAGTTCCATCTCATCAACAATGGCGTCGATTGAACGTTCACCGTCGATTTTTTTGAGAAGGTTTTTGGTTTCGTAGAAGGCTTGAATATCCGCTAGGGGATCCGTATAGACTTTCATACGGTTATTAAATACTTCTTCTTTATCATCTGCTCCGCGTGAGCGTCCGAGAACGCGATCCCGTGCTACCGCTTCGCTGACGACCACTTCGATGACACTGACAAGTTCTACTTCGGTATCGTGTGCAAGAAATTTGTCAAGTTCATTCATCTGCTCATGAGAACGAGGATAACCGTCAAACAAAATAATATCACTCGGGGCATCTTTGATAGCGGTTACGATGGTTGCGATAGCAATCTCAATAGGGACAATTTGCCCTTTGCTTATAAAGCTATCAATCAACTGACCACGCTCAGATCCGCTGGCAACTTCGGCGCGAAGTAAATCACCCGTAGAGTAGTGGACGATCGCATCAGTGTTACGTTCCGCAATAATCTCCGCATCTGTTGTTTTGCCCGAACCGGGAGCTCCGATAATCAGAAATAATTTTTTCATAAATTATTTCGCACTTTCACGAAGACGAATATGAAGTTCACGTAGTTGTGTCAACTCCACCGGACTCGGTGCTTTGGTCATAATACATGAAGCTTTTTGAGTTTTCGGGAACGCGATTACGTCACGGATGCTATCTTTTTTAGACAATAGCATCATGAATCGGTCAAATCCGATCGCGAAACCACCATGCGGCGGTGCTCCGAATTTGAGTGCATCCAGCAGGAAGCCGAATTTCTCTTGAGCCTCTTCTTCGCTGATACCTAAAAGGGTGAATATTTGCTCTTGAAGCGCCTGTTTGTGAATACGGATCGATCCGCCGCCGAGTTCGGTTCCGTTGAGGACGATGTCATAGGCAATCGATTCGATGTCTTCGAGATGCTCATGGTTCAAATCACGCGGCATGGTGAACGGATGGTGAAGGGCTTTGACACGCCCCTCTTCGATTTCGAACATCGGGAAGTCAACAACCCATACAAATTCGAAGCGGTTTTTGTCGATCAGGTTCATTTTCTCGTGCTCGGCGATGAAGATACGGAAACGTCCCATATAATCCCAAACCGTTTTTTTGTCCCCCGCACCGAAGAAGACGACGTCGCCCACTTCCATTCCTGTGCGATCGATAAGAAGCTGCAAATCTTCAGGGGCAAAGAATTTCTCCAATGGTCCTTTGAGACCATCTTCTTTCATTTGGAAGTAACCGAGACCTTTAGCTCCGAATTTACGGACGTAATCTTCAAAGCTTTTCATCTCACGTTTTGAGAATGCCAAATCAGCGCCCGGAACGCGAAGCGCTTTGATACGGTTCATTTTAGGATTAGCAGCGATCCCTGTAAAAATTTCGTTGTCGCAGCGTGCAAAAATATCGATCACATCAACCATTTTAAGATCATAACGGAGATCGGGTTTATCTGAACCATACCACTCCATCGCATCGGAGTATTTGATACGGTTGAACGGTGTGTGGACTTCGTGTCCTGCACTAGCGAACATACCTGTGATGAGTTCTTCGGCAACACGGATAACGTCTTCTTGGTTGCAGAAGCTCATCTCAACGTCGATTTGGGTAAATTCAGGTTGACGATCAGCACGCAAATCTTCGTCACGGAAACATTTGGCGATTTGGAAATAACGATCAAATCCACCTACCATTAAGAGCTGTTTGAAAAGCTGAGGCGATTGAGGGAGGGCATAAAATTCACCCTCGTGGACACGGCTAGGAACGAGATAGTCACGCGCCCCCTCAGGAGTTGATTTGGTTAGAATCGGGGTTTCAACTTCCAAGAATCCGAGACGATCCAGTACGTTACGCGCTGCGATGGCCGCTTTTGAACGGAGCATAAACGTGTTATACATTGACGGGTTACGTAGGTCGAGGTAACGGTATTTTAGACGGATCTCTTCACCGACACTGTTGTCACCGATACCGAACGGTACAGGTTCAGAGCGGTTTTCGATGATGAGTTCTTCGACGACCACTTCGATAGCACCCGTTTTGAGACGAGGATTGACGAGGCCTTCGCCACGGTTACGGACACGTCCGTGAGCAATCAGGACGAATTCATCACGCACTTCACTGGCGAGTTTATGAGCATGGGCATTGTCGGCAGGGTCGCAAACGAGTTGAATCAAGCCGCTTTTATCGCGTAAATCGATAAATACGATTCCACCATGGTCGCGGTAGCTGTTCGCCCAACCGCATAAAACGACGTTGTCGCCTACGTTTGCTTCACTTAAATCGGTACAAAAATGACTTCTCAAATCAAAGTCCTTAGGTTATATTTTTCGCAATTATAGCTGGTAGAAACTTTTGGTTTGATAATAGTGTTCAGTACAGCGCATTAAAGGGTGTACTGAAATTAGGCAGATTAACTTGAAGGGGTATCGACAGCAGTGAAAAATGTGTTACTTTTTGCCGTTGTACGTGGTGTCGGCTGTGTGAGGGCCGTTTCGTCTTTTTCTCCCGTACGGATACGTTCGACTTCGAGTACCGGGGTGACCCACATTTTTCCTGCACCGTGACCTAAATCCTGTGTATGGGCACGAATCGCTTCCATGGTGATTTCTTTAGTTTTATCGTTGGATACAACGATGATGAGCATCACTTTCGGATACAAGTCGGGTGCGTTATTTTTCTCTGCGATTCCCAAAGAACCTTTTCCGATGACATCGGTGACGGTTACCCCCTCGATCTCATTATCAAATAATTCTCGAAGAACATCATTTAAACAGTGACGGTTGAATACAGCGGTGATCTGGACCATTTTGGACCCCTTTTAGTGGTTTGTGATAGTGTCATTATAGATTGAATCGAGGTGTGCTACCACCCGATAGGTGATTATTTTATAAACAACTCATTTCAAATTCACTGCATATTTTATTCGCAACAATAATGACGACAAAAATGTAGCTCTCTTTGTAGAACGTCTCTTGCAATCTTCCTGAGAATATCATCCATCAAGGAGCAATTATGGCACGAGACACATTGATCGGCGGAGCATTATGGGAAGAATACTCCAGCGAGGTGCAGCGGCGTATGAACGATCCTATCAATATGGGCGAGATTACCCAAGAAGAAGCTGATGCGCTAGAAAAACAACTTATTATTGCCGATTTCGGTGCAGAGAGCTGCGGGGATGCCGTACGGCTTTACTGGATGATCGATCCGAAAAATGATGTTATAGTAAAAAGCCGATTCAAGAGTTTCGGTTGCGGTACGGCGATTGCCAGTTCAGACATGATGGCAGAACTGTGTATGAACAAAACGGTTGATGAAGCACTCAAAATTACCAATATCGATGTTGAAAAAGCGCTTCGTGACGAGGAAAATATTCCTGCGGTTCCGGGGCAAAAAATGCACTGTTCGGTTATGGCGTATGACGTAATCAAAAAAGCGGCATCCCTTTACAAAGGTGTTGATATGAGCGAATTCGAGACCGAATTTATCGTTTGCGAATGTGCCCGAGTCAGCCTCGATACCCTCAAAGAGGTAATACGTCTCAATAAACTTGAATCCATCGAACAAATCACCGATTATACGAAAGCGGGCGGTTTCTGTAAATCGTGTATTAAGCCCGGCGGCCATGAGAAAAAAGATGTCTATCTCGTCGATATGCTCGCAGAGATCACGGCTGAACTTCAAAAAGAGGCCATCAGTAAAAAGATCAAAGAGGCCAAAGGGGACGGAAACTTTAATGCGATGAGTCTGGTTCAAAAACTCCGCAGTATCGAATCGATTCTCGAAGAGTACATTCGGCCGACCCTGAAAGCCGATCATGGCGATGTCGAAGTGATCGATCTCAAAGAGATAGAGGGTGAGCATGAACTCTATATTCAGTATAAGGGTGAGTGTATGAGCTGTTCGATGAACACGACGACAACATTAGCGGGAATGCAGGATATGCTTAATTTCAAACTCAAATCAAACCTTCGGGTGATGGTGGTTTAAAATGGCACACGCCACGAAAGAGGGGACCTTTAGCTACCTTAAGCGGTTCGGGAAATATTCCAAAGATTTTTACCGTTTTAACGGAGAGCTCTTTTTCCCTTCCCTGGGAATAGGAACCTATAAACCGGAGCCGTATAAAGAGGATAACTATGTTATCAATTATGCAGAAGCGATTAAAACAGCTCTTCGCAACGGGATTAATTTGATCGATACGGCGATCAATTACCGCTATCAGATGTCGGAGAGGGAGATCGCCGAGGCGCTGAATGAAATGCTCTTAGCCGGAGAAATCCGACGAGAAGAGGTGATTATCGCTTCCAAAGCGGGATTTGTTCCTCTTGATTTTCCGTTTCCGAATAATCCCTACGGATGGATACAAGAGAATATTATCAAAAGTTCATTGGCGACTGCAGAGGAAATCATTATCGATCAACATTGCATGTCTCCTGCATATTTGCGATGGAGTTGTGAGCAGTCGCTGAAAAACCTTGAAATCGATACGATCGATATTTTCTTTTTGCACAATCCCGAAACCCAGCTCGGATACATCGATCATGAAACGTTTTATACTCGGGTAGAAGCGGCATTTGAGCTTTTTGAGCTGTTGCGTAACGAGGGGAAAATCGGCTCATACGGGATAGCGGCTTGGAACGGATTTTTATACGAAGAGGATCATACGGAGTATATTTCTCTCGCCAAAGTTGTACGGATTGCGGAGAAAGTCGGAGGTGAAAACCACGGATTCAAATACATACAAAGTCCGTTTAATCTCGCTAAACCGCATGCGTACGGTTATACCAATCAGCAGTGCGAAGACGGAAAATACTATCCGCTCATGCAGGCATGTATGAACTTCGGACTTACCTATATGGGTTCCTCTCCACTGCTTCAAAAGAATCTCTTTAAACGTCCGTTTTCCCCTAAAATAGGCGAACTGATGAATACGTCAGACCTCAGCGATATTGCAAGTGCATTGCAATTTGCCCGTTCAGCCGGTGCAATAACGACGATATTCGGAGCAGTTGATCCTTCACACGTGAGGGACAATACAATTTTGGCATATATCCCTGCCGCTTCCAGTGCCGCAATGAATTCCTTGATGGAGGATAGTTATGCTGTATGACGTTATTGTCGTCGGAAGCGGTATCTCAGGACTTTATGCAGCATTGTACGCACGTCGGGCAGGTTTGCACGTTGCCCTTGTCTGCAAAAGCAATCCGCTTCGTTGTAATTCCGCCGTCGCTTCGGGAGGGATCAATGCCGTACTCAAATCAACACGGCATGATTCGATACGAGAACATATATCCGATACCTTAAACGGTGCGGATAAATTGGGGCGTTTCTCTGCGGTTAGTGCGATGGCTGCCGGTGCGGGAGAGATTATCAGTGAACTGCAATCGTTGGGAGTCAAATTTGACACCGATGAAAACGGAGACGTCGCGCAACGACCGTTTGGGGGAACCAAAGCGTCTCGAACCTGTTATATCGCGGATCGTACGGGAGCTTCGATCACCCAGACCCTTTTGGTTCAATGTCGCAAAGAGGGGGTTGAAATTTTTCAGAATCATGTGATGCTCTCCATCGCTACCTTTAACGATAAACTCTCAGGAATCACCCTTTTGCGCAGACGTGATTCGAACGTCATAGCATTTGCATGTAAGTCTCTTGTTTTGGCAGGGGGTGGATTTGCCGGAATATATCGCGGACATTCAACCAATTCACAAGAATCCAGCGGTGATATCCTCGCCATTGCTTTGCGGGCAAAAATTAGACTGGTTAACATGGAGTTTGTACAGTTTCATCCGACAACACTGGCTAAGAGCGGAACGCTGATCAGCGAAGCGGCGCGGGGAGAAGGTGCTTACATTGTCGATGAGACGGGGGAACGTTTTACGGATGAGCTTCAAACCCGAGACAAGCTCTCCCGCGATATTGTGCGTCATCAGCTCTCAGGGCATACTATTTATCTTGATTTTCGGCATTTAGGTGAAGCGTTGATTGAGAAGAAGCTCCCCTCTGCTCGTAAACATGCCTTTAACGGTGCGGGAATTGATATATGCACTGAACTTCTTCCGATAACACCCTCTGCCCACTATACCATGGGGGGAATTTGGAGCCGTACCGATACTTCAACGGATATTCCGAATGTTTTTGTCTGTGGAGAGTGTGCCTACAGCGGTGTGCACGGTGCCAACCGCTTGGGCGGGAACAGTTTGCTGGAAGCCGCTTATTTCGGTCGTGTAGCCGGATTGGAAGCTTCGCAGGCCGCAAAAAAAGGGGAGTTCCATCCAATCGATTATGCGCTGGTAGCTAAAGAATCCCGATATGTAGAGTCTATTTTAGAGGGTGAAAATCGATTTAACATCAATACGATGCGGCGCAATCTTGGGAATAATCTCTACAATAACGCGGGGGTCTTTCGTACTCAGGACTCTTTAATGAACGCATTAGAATACGTCCATTATCTCATGAAAATGTCATCGGGACTGTGCTGTATCAATAAAGAACGCAGCGATAATGTAGAGCTGTTGTCGATTATCGAATTTCGCAATTCACTTACCGTTGCCGAAGCGATGGTCATGTCAGCATTGGCACGTGAAGAGTCCAGAGGCAGCCATTATCGGAATGATTTCCCCGAAAAAGACGATAAAAATTATGAGACCAATACCATAATACGCCGTTTGACAAAAGCATTTTTACGAATCAGCTTCGAAGGTCACCTCTCTTCGGACTGGTGGCATCGAATACGAAAGTTTTTTCATGCGCAATAGCGCAATGAATTTATAATATTATTAAATATAAAGGATAGATCATGGCAAAAGTTATGTTGCGTTACGACAGCAAGGGGGCGATTTCGTTTTATGTCGCTAAAAAAGATATGGAAGAGACGATTGTTAAAAGTGAGTTTGATACCGATGAAAAATGGGGCGGTGAAGTTCATCTTTCAAACGGTGAAACATGGTTTATTGAGCCGGGTGCAAAAAAATTCCCCTCAGAAGTGATGGCGAGACGTATCGGGGAATAAAAAAAGGGAATTTTGTATGGATCTGATTCAACTACCTTAAAATAAAAACTGTATATTTTTGTGCTATAATATTTTTATTTAAACGTTATTAACTCAACTGAATTGATTTTTCATCTCATTTGGATTCAATAGGGTAAGAGGTAGAATGATTTCAGACATATCCGTGGTAACGCATTCAACTGCTATCGGTGATCTCTTTAATGATGCTCCGGTATGCGGAATATTTGAAAGTGACGTCATTATCTATAAAATATTGGAATTTTTTTCTATTTACAGTGTTGATGCTGTCATTATAACCCGCGATACGCTACCGATCGGAATCTTGACGCTAAAAGATTTGGTTCGGGCCCTTTATAATTGTGACAATACCGGATTCCCGGTAAAAGAGTTTATGTCATCTCCCGTTACTATGTTTGATCCGTCGGTAAAGATAGCGGATGTGCTAGAACAAATGCAAGAGACTGCTTTCGATAAAATTGTGGTTGCCAAAGAGAACAGTATTATCGGCATAATCGACAAGCGTCATTTACTCTCCATGTGCTACACACAGTTAACCCCTATTATCAAACACGAATATAATATGGTCCATTCTTTGATGGGAATGGTCGGAGAAGGAGAACGGGGCTTGCTGAAAATGGCAACCACCGATGCCTTAACGGGAATTGGGAACAGACGGCTGTTTGAAGAAATCTTTCAAGCGCATCAAGCACTTGGAAAACACTATGACGTTACATTGTTTCTCCTCCTCTTTGATATCGATAATTTTAAAAGTATTAATGATACATTCGGACATAACGTCGGTGATTCGGTATTGAAAGAGTTAACGGAACTGGTAAGCCGGTCTATTCGAAAATCGGATATCTTTGTCCGGTGGGGAGGAGAAGAATTTGCTATTTTACTGCGCTATTCCGATCCGACAACGGTAATGAAAATTGCCGAACAAATTCGTCAGCATATTGATAAAAACAGCTTTGAAACGATTGTACATGTCACGTGCAGTTTTGGAATGACATTCATTCAGCCGGGAGAGACGCTCGAAGAGGTATTTGAACGTGCTGACAAAGCATTGTACCGTGCAAAAGGGGACGGAAAGAATTGTGTACGGATTGAGAATCCTTAGATCTCTATACCGTACTGTTTGATTTTATAGCCGATTTGACGAGCGGTCATTCCAAGCAATCTCGCTGCTTTGGTCTGAATTCCGTGTGAGTCGATCAATGCTTGCATAATTGACTCTCGCTCTAACTCCTGCAAGCTTTTTTTCGTCATTGGTCCGCCGGAATGAGGCTCACTCTGAGGTAGCGGTGCAGGCGGACTCACATACATCGGCTGCACTGTCGGAGTCGGTTCGCTTTGCATATAGAGTTTTTGATAATTAAACGGTAAAACATGAGCAAGCATTTCCGGCTGAATTTCACCGTCGGGACAAATAAGAACAATCCGCTCCATCGTGTTTTGAAGCTCACGGATATTTCCCGGCCACGGATAATCCAGCAGCAACTCCATCGCCTCTTTCGTAAAATGCATATTTTTACGATGCTCTTTCATAAAGCGGTGGAGATAATGTTCGATGAGAAGTTTCACATCTTCGTAGCGTTCACGCAACGGCGGAAGATTGATCGGGATTACGTTTAGACGGTAAAACAGATCCTCTCGAAATTCTCCCTTGCGTACCATCTCTTCCAAGTTACGGTTGGTTGCGGCAACAAGACGGACATTGGTTTTGATCGTTTTGTTCCCCCCGACACGTTCAAACTCCTGCTCTTGCAAAATTCGGAGCAGTTTGACTTGGAGGGATGGGGTAATATCTCCGATCTCATCAAGAAAGAGTGTTCCGCCATCGGCGAGTTCAAAACGCCCTTTGCGCATCTCTCTCGCATCGGTAAAGGCTCCCTTTTCGTGTCCGAAGAGTTCAGATTCGAGTAATGTTTCACTGATAGCGGCACAATTGAGTTTGATAAACGGACCGTTTTGTCGACGGCTGAGATTATGAACCGCCGTCGCGATGAGCTCCTTACCTGTCCCTGTCTCACCGCGAATCAAAATAGTCGCATCGGTCGGAGCCACGGTGTTGATCATTCCGAATACTTGCTGCATTCGAGTAGAGCGTCCGACGATATTTTCAAACTTGTAATCTTTTTGCAGCTCTTCTTTGTAATAGGTTTTGAGTTCAGAGAGAGACTCTTTCTCTTTGGTAATCGTTTGCTGCGCTTTCAATGCTCCGACGAAGAGGGATCCGACAATAGTAAGCATACGGACAATTTCATCGAAGTTGAGCGGACTGCTTTTGCCGATATTGGCTGAGATGACACCGATTACATCATCGTCTTGAAGCAGCGGTACGGCGACATATGAGACCATTTGCGTCGAAATATTTCCCATTTTGTTAAGATAGTTGATATTGTTGTGAATATTTTCGATGACAATCGGTTCACGGCTCGCAGCGGCAAGTCCTGTTGCCCCTTCGCCGAAACGGTAGGTTGCCATTTTCTTTTGGTACGGTTCCAAATCGATTGAATTAAGGAGCTCGAGTTCATCAACATCCTCTTTTTTTCGAAACAGAGCGCATCGTTCCAAATATCCGTACTGTTTCAATTTTCGCATCGCTTTTTCGACACTGTCATTCATCTCCGTAGTGCTGGTAAGCATTACGGCAATATCATACAGAAGGTTGATCTCTTTGTAGGCAAACGTCAAAGAGCAGGTATGGCACTCTTCACGATTGGGGATGTTGGCGTCATAGGTCATCATTTTCAAATCTTTTGTATAAGTTATAAAGGTAATTGTAGTACAAAACTGAACAATGAACCAACATTCATGTGGATAAAAAATAGGCAATTTATAGAACTGTTTTTGCACTGTATTTTAAAAATGGTCCATAAGGGAGAGTAAATGCACATTACGGTTCACGGTACACCAACATTGTTGGAAGGAAAAGAGATGATACTATTGCGTGAAGCTCCCGCCGCACGCGTCAGCAACCTTGACGGAAGCCAAAATGTTATCGGTATGATTGCTCCGAGCGCACAATTATTGATCGCGATCCCTTCGCTTAAAACAGAAGTGTGTTCTTTGGGGGCTAAAAAATTCAATGACCTCATTAAACAATTCAAAAAACTCAAAACCGTGATGATTACGACGGATGATATCGAATTCGTCAACGACTTCGTCATACGCGAGGGGATAGACAAGGCGGAAGTAGTCCTTGATACCAATCGCGATTTTGCTAAAAAATACGGGATACTTATCAGTGAAGGTAAACTCAAAGATAGATTGGCACGAGCGGTATTTGTGATCGATCAAGAGGGGTATATCAGTTATAAAGAGGTTGTTGCCGAAATCACCGATGAGGTGGATTACGATCAATGTATCGAAGCGGTTGAGAAAGCGGCAAACTTCAAGAAAAAAGGGCACGATCACGAAAACTGGATGGGCGTGTAAAGTAGAAGGAGTCTGCTATGGTTGAGCAATACATCACCTGGTTACAAAGTCACGGTTTCCACCCGAATACACTTGAAGAATACGGGTTTAACGGTAATACTCCGTTGCTTCTTGCCGCTTTGGAAGGAAATGCAATGATGGTGTCCCGTTTGATTGAGGCGGGAGCAAACCTTTATGCCGTTAACAAAGACTTTAACGGTGTCTTGTTCAATGCTTGTTATGCCGCTTCTCCTGAAGTAATACGATTGTTGATCGAAGCGGGAGCCGACGTTAATGATACCAATGAAGAGGGGACAACGGCATTGATGTATGCTGCTTCAGCCTCTCGAGTGGAGTGCGTGCAGATGTTGTTGGCATTGGGAGCCAATCCTAATCTTCAAAACGAAGACGGATTCAGTGCCATTGAACTGGCTACTCATCGTGATGTGTATAAAGAGCTGCGAAGTGCGTGAGGAGACCTGTCTCACTCGCGATAGTCTTGCCCAAAATAACCGTTATCTGGATTGGGATTCCCAACCCGCCATGTTTAAACATTATCCGCACTTTTGTTATCGTCTTAAACTTTCCGATATTCCCTCCTTGCAATGGCTTGAACAGACACGCTGTATTAGTGACAAACGTTTAATAGCCCAAGCACCCTATTATCGACTCAATGTCCCTTCCGCAGGGAATCTCCATCCACTGGAGATCTACGTTCAATTGCGAAACATCTCCGGAGTTCTCAGTGGAATTTATCATCTCGATGTAGTTAACAGCGAATTGGTGATGATTGCCGAAATAGCCCAAGAGGGGATTGAACCGTTTCTTGGGCTGGAACACCGTTTTAACGGCGCGCTTTTAATGATTTCGATGGTTCCGTTCCGTTCAAGCTGGAAATACGGACTGCGTGCTTGGCGCTATTTGTATCTCGATCTCGGTCATCAAATCGGATCATTTTTGGCATCCGTAGAACATTTTGGGCTTACTCTGACAAAAATGTTTCCGCAAGAGGGATTAAACCGTATTATGGGAATGGGCAAGGATGAGATCATTGCGGCGGCGTATGGAATCGGTGAGCTTACATCACGCAGTGTTACACCTCTGTGCATGCCGTTGATGAGGGTTTCTCCCACCGATTATACGATTATCGACGATACGCTTTATGATGCTATAGTATCGGAACCGATTACATCCAAGAGTGTAAAGACCGCATTTACCGAGTCTTTTTTAGAGATTAACGCCGCTCGACGAAGTGCTCGTGAATTTTATGCTCCTGCAATGAGAGATGAAGTGATAACAACATTGCTCAATGTAACGGCTTCGTCGAATCTTGAGATTGTAGCCCTGCTTTTACAAGCACAGAGTATGCAAACGGGTATGTATCGAAACGGGAAATGTACCGTAAGAGGAAATTTTGTCACTGAGTGCGTCCATCTGCTTTTAGATCAGCGTTTTATTGCTGGGGCAAATATGGTACTATTGATCTATGCGAACGATTTTAGAGCCTCTACCCACGTAGACGCGGGGATCTATGCGCAGGAACTCTATAGGGCGTGTGAATATCACGGTGTCGGATGCAGCGGGATCGGAGCTTTTTATGATAACGAAGCTTCTCTCTGGTCGCAGAAGCTATTGCTGTATGCAGTAGCGGTAGGAGGAAAGATATGATTATCGGAATACCGAAAGAGATTAAAACCGATGAGTTTCGTGTCGGTATGACCCCATCGGGGGTGCTGGAGTGTGTCAAGGCCGGTCATACGGTTTTAGTAGAGCTTGGTTCAGGAATAGCTAGCGGTTTTGAAGATGCCCAATATGTCGATGCCGGTGCCGTTATCCTCACCAATGCCGATGACATTTATGCAGGTGCGGAGATGATCGTCAAAGTAAAAGAGCCGATAGCGATCGAGTATGATCGGCTCAAAGAATCCCAAATACTCTTCACCTATCTTCATCTCGCCGCAGACAAGCGGCTAACCGAAATATTATGCGAAAAAAAGATTACCGCCTTGGCGTACGAAACGCTCCGTATCGGACGGCGATTACCGCTGTTAGAGCCGATGAGCGAGATTGCCGGACGGATGGCAACACTGTTCGGTGCGGTTCATTTGGGACGTTATAATGGCGGCAGCGGGAGGCTTTTGGGCGGTACGGTCGGGACTGAACGCAACCGTGTGGTTATTTTAGGTGCAGGAGTAGCGGGGAAATCGGCTGCCGATGCCGCGGCGGGTCTGGGTGCTGAGGTGGTAATGCTCGATATCAATATCGAACGGCTCACCTATTTGCGCGATGTAATGCCTTCGAATGTAACGATGCTCTATTCAACCTATGACTCAATATTGGATAATATCAAATTGGCTGATTTGATTATAGGGACGGTACTGCTTCCGGGGGCAAAAGCGCCCAAACTCATTACCGGTGATATGCTGAACGTTATGAAAAAAGGATCTGTTCTCGTCGATGTTTCCATCGATCAGGGGGGATGTTTTGAGACTTCCCATGCAACGACTCACTCCCATCCGACATTCGATATGGCGGGGATTGTCCACTACTGTGTTGCCAATATGCCGGGAATGTATCCGCGAACATCGACGGTTGCTCTAACCAATGCGACACTGCCGTATGTGATCAAGATCGCTTCGACTCCGCTAAATACACTGTTAAAAGATGAAATTTATCTCAGTTCCTTGAATACCTATGACGGGTATGTTACTAATGAAGCGGTAGCACAGGCCCATTCTATCTCTTTCGGAGCTATTTTATGAATGAAATGGATAAAGCATACGAGATATTAGCGATTTACCGCTTTTACAATATGGACGGAAAACTTTACCGTTGTGAAGATGAGGAGAGGCTAGATGCGCTGTTTAATGCGGTCGTAATGGCAATCAATGATTGCGGAGTACTCAAGCCGCTGTTGCCGTATGAAGAATTCGTGATTCCCTGCCGCGAAATTGTGGCTAAAGAGCGTGCTTGGATTCAGAGATTTGAACACCAAGATACCCGCTCTTTTTTTCTCAGTGACATTTATGATTTTTTGAAACTGTTTACAGGACGGACAAGACTCAGAGTAGGGTAATTGTGTAAGAAACTTATGAATGTATAATAATATCAAATATTATAGAACATTAATTGCACTCCATAATTTATAATCTATATCTTGAGATATATTGGAGTGCTGAGTGGATCATCGATTATTGAAATATATGGAGTCAGTCCAGGAATATAAGAAAGCGCTTGACGTATTATCAGAAAAATGGAATCTTCTGACAATGCTGGGGAAAATGAGCAATACCGGGATGGATATGGTTGATACCCGTGCCGCTTTTGAGGCACTTACCGCTGAGTTGCTGGAAAAGCTCGGACTGGAGATTTTGAAAAAAACAACTTCCGAAATGGAAGCCAAAGCACAGGTGGCAGTCGATATCGTTATCCGAAATCTTTTTGAGCGTACGGCTGATATCGGATTCTTGGCAACGGATGAGGATATCCGCTCCTTTTTGGTGCAGTTACTTGCCGGGACGACGGACGATGCATCGCGTCAGTCGCTCAGAGAAAGGCGTATGGCTTTGAAAAACCGATTTAAAGAGTATGTTGCGAAATACAGTGTCTACAGCAATATAATCTTAATGGATACACGCGGTAATATTGTTGCTCAGCTTGATGATCACAATCCCATCAGTAGCAGCAGCGATCCTTTGATCAAAGAAGCATTGAGTACGTCTGCGGAGTATATCGAGGTATTCCGTCAATCGGATTTGGTTCCGGGGGCGGATAAAGCATTGATTTACAGTTATAGAGTTAGTCGTTCTTCCAGCGAAGAATCGGAAAATTTAGGGGTATTAAGCCTTGTTTTCCGATTTGAAGATGAGATGGAAGGGATATTTAAAAATCTCATTAGCGAAAATGATTGGATGGAGATTATGCTTCTTGATGCTGAGGGGCATGTTATCTGTTGCAGTGACACAACGCATATACCTTTGGGTATCAAGATGGAAAAGGTACTCGATAACGGCTATAAGATCATCCGTTTCGCAGGACGCGAATATCTAGCGAGAACTTGTGCAACCAAAGGGTACCAAGGATTTTTCGGTCTAGGCTGGTATGGGCATGTGATGGTTCCGATCGATCATGCGTTTGATAAAGCTCCGCATGCGTATAAGAGTATCTCTGCCGATATACTCGATACCGTTCTAAAACACTCACCGCTTTTTTCAGGAGAGTTGAAAATGATTCCGCAAAAAGCGGATCAGATTCAAAAAGAGCTTGATGTCACCGTATGGAACGGCAATGTCCATATCGCCAATTCAAAAACAAATGAGAACTCTTTCTCAAAATCCCTTTTGAATGAAATTTCGAATACGGGATTCCTGACGAAAAAAGTATTTGAAGATTCTATCAGCAATCTTAATCATACCGTCCTCTCCTCTTATCTTGATGATGCGCAGTTTAATGCCTCTTTGGCTATTGATATTATGGATCGTAACCTGTATGAACGGGCTAACGATTGCCGTTGGTGGGCATTGACATCGGCTTTCAAACGTAAACTTGCACTCCCTGAACTGCAAAGGGAAGATCTCTGTGAACTTGAAGCGATTCTTTCCTATATCAATAACCTCTATACGGTTTATAGCAATCTATTTTTATATGATCGCAGCGGTACGATTATTGCCGTATCCAAAAATAGTGAACACCGTTTTGTAGGGAGTAAGATTGAAGAACAATGGGTTCGTGAAACGTTGAAAATTACCGATACGCAGCGCTACAGTGTCAGCCATTTTACTAAAACGCCTTTATACGATAACTGTTCTACGTATATCTACAGTGCAGGGATTACGGACGAACAGAATGAAGATGTTGTCGGAGGAATCGGGATTGTTTTTGATTCGGCTCCCCAATTTGAAGCAATGCTTGAGGATGCGCTTCCGCGTGACAAAAACGGCGAGTTGATTGAGGGGAGTTTTGCCCTCTTTAGTGATCGTGACAAAAATATTATTTCATCAACGAGTTCCGATTATCGTTCTGGAGGACGGTTGGATTTGGATGAGAGCTATTTTTCACTCGAAAACGGAAATGGAAGTTCAGGTATCGTTGAACTTGACGGTGATTTTTATATTATGGGGCTTCATACTTCAAACGGCTACCGAGAGTATAAAAAACATGATTTTTACCAAAATGA
>NZ_JAHFAQ010000043.1 GCF_023250475.1 Sulfuricurvum sp.
GGCTCCAGCGCAACAGGGCTTCAGCACCGATAATTATCCCTTGTTGAGTTGAAAACTGAGGCTGATAGTGCAGTTGAAACTGGTTGCGTTCGAGTGCATAACGTAAGGCATTACCCAGTTCGAGATTACGAAGAGAGTGCCGCTGCATCTCTTCGGTAAAAAAACAAAAGTTATTTCTCCCCTCGTGTTTTGCCCGATACATAGCGGTATCCGCATTCTTGTAGAGAGCTTCAAACTCTTCGCCGTCATCGGGATAAAGGGCAATTCCTATCGAGGTACTTAGTGTGAGCTCATAGTCATTAATGTGAAAAGGCTTTTGAAAGGTATTGAGTAGTTTTTGTGCTACTTGAGAAGCGCCGCTCATTGCAATATTCGGAAGCAATACAATAAATTCATCCCCGCCGAATCTTGCAATCGTATCTTCTTCTCTCAATATCATTTGAAGCCTCTTGGAGACTTCAATCAATATACCATCTCCGATAGTATGGCCTAGCGTATCGTTAATGTCCTTAAAATGGTCAAGATCGAGAAACATCACCGCGATAGTCATATCGTTTCGCTTTGCCAAACTTACTAAATTTTTGATTCGACTTTCGAGTTTTGAGCGGTTCGGAAGACCGGTAAGCTCATCAAAGTTGGCAAGATATTGAATCTGTCGTTCTACTTCGAGCCGTTGTTTCTCTTTTTCGAATATATCCAAGGCATAGCTGATGTCTATTACCATCTCTTCGAGGAGTTTTTGAGCCGATTCATCAAAAGCATTTGTCTCTTTCGCATACAGCGTAAATACCCCTACCGTTTTACCGTTTTGGTGCAGTGGAAGTGCGGCAGATGAACCCCATCCGAACTTTCTCCCTCTCTCATGCCATAAGGCTGTTTGCGGATCGTGTAAAAAATCTTGGCACCATATAGGTTTGTTTTCATGAAATGCACGCCCGATCGGGCCTTGTGCACTTGGGTCTGAAGAAACGGTTGAAATCAAAAGTCCTTCGAGATAATCGGTTCCTTCACCGTAAAAACTGACGGCTTTTAGGTAGTCGCTCATCTCATCAACCATACCGATCCATGCCATCTGCATACCTCCGAAATTGACGGCATCGCGGCAGATAATAGGAAAAAGTTCGGTTTCATTTTTAGATCGGACGATGGCTTGATTGCACTGACTGAGGGCAGCATAGAGATTTTTGAGCCGTTCGTTATTCATCATCAGCTCTTTAAGTTTCAACTGTGTTTCGCTTAGCCATCCTAAAACACTGTTTTTATTGTGGTTCTCTACCGTGATCGTATGCGAGAAATCTCCTTTACCGATCCGTTTGATGTGAAAATGGACATCATCGACGGTACTTCCTAAAATAGTTTGGAGCGTTTTGTGGAGACGCCACAGCATAATAAGCAAGAAAACCCCTATAAGGGTAAATATGATTCGTAAAATTAAAGCTACTGTTTTCGCCGTATGGACAGCTTGCGCTGTACGAGCGTTCATTAACGTATAAAACTCTTGAATGGGATGCATAATGGAAGCTTTAGCTTGGTGGTATGCCTCATCATGCAGAAGTTCAAGCGCTTTGTGCTTTTGAATATCTTTTTCTCCCAATGATGCTGTTTTGTTTTCGATCAATTTCATAGCGGCAAATTCAGTTTGTGTCAGAGCATCGGAATTATTTTTAGCTTCGGATAGTTTGGCAAACTCTTGTTGCGTGAATCCCGCTTGTCGCATTCGCTCGATCAGCGGAAGTTTTTGGATCGTGTACGGGCGGGGGCGTTTGTCGTCTAAGCCGACTAAATCCCAATACACATTTTCATATTCCAGCGGACGGGGGGTTTTACCGTTACGAATATCGAGGATTTCTTGATAATATTTTTTATAGAGAGGGTTTTCGGTCGCTATGTACGTACGAACCATTCGGGTCAAATCATCCGAAGATTGCCGTAACTCATCGGATAGGAGTAAAGAGTTTACACGGATTGTATTGGCGCGGTCAATCTGTTTTTCGGAATAAATGTAGATAACAAATGAGACGCCAAATAGAATTAACACGGCAACGGTTTGCCAGAGTGCCCGTGTGAATGAGGAAAAAAGATGTTTTGACAAAGTTGTACCGACCTTTTCTCTGGAATCCATATCAACAGGCAATATCTTTATGATGTAGGGATGATAGCATAATTGTCTAATTTTATGAATACGTTTAGCCTATAGAGAGTAAAAATCGGTTGTTTAAATCCCCTAAAACAGCTATAATTCGCTAATTTTTTTGAGTTAATTTAGAGGAGCGTACCGTATGGGAAGAGCGTTTGAATATCGTAAAGCGGCAAAAATGAAGCGCTGGGGAAATATGTCGAGAGTATTTCCAAAACTGGGAAAAATCATCACGATGGCGGCCAAAGAGGGTGGTGAAGATCCCGATATGAACCCGAAACTCCGAAGTGCGATTTTGACGGCAAAAGCGCAAAATATGCCCAAAGACAACATCGATGCGGCGATCAAACGCGCTTCCGGAAAAGATGCCATTTCATTGGCTGAAATGAATATCGAAGGAAAAGGACCGCATGGCGCTTTGTTTTTTGTTGAGTGCGCTACCGATAATAATGCACGGACAATTTCGAACGTGCGAACGATTTTCGGTCGTGCCAAAGGGGAAACTCTCAACAACGGCTCTTTGGAATTTATGTTCAGCCGCAAAGCGGTATTCCGATTTCCAAAGCCTGCTATGGATCTTGAAGAGCTCGAATTTGCCCTTATCGATGCCGGGATTGAAAGTATCGAAGAAGAAGAGGGTGAAGTAAGCGTTTATGGCGAATATACCTCATTTGGAGCGTTATCTGCTGAACTTGAAAAGATGGGGATTACACCCGATAGTGCCGCATTGGAACGGATTGCGAACTCTCCGGTAGAGTTTAGTGATGAGCAAATGGCGGATATCGAAAAATTGATCGATAAACTCGAAGAGGACGATGATGTCCAAGCCGTCTATACCAATATCGGCTAAATACCAAATCTTCCCTCTTTGAGGAAGATTATTCTTCGTTCTCTTCCTGCGCTATTCTCGTATAATGAATTTTGGCATCCAACAGAAGTGTTTTTGCAAAATGGGCTTTTGTCCCTGAGGGAAAATGGGGATCTTTGAGGAGTACCGATATACTTTTACTTCCGTTCTTTTGAATCAACCGGCGCAGTGTCCCCTCACCCATTGCATAGGCAAAGTCCGCTAAATACCAGCTTCCGAACTCTTTTTTTAAACTTTTAATATACCGTATCGCCGCTTCGGTAGAGCGGTCAATGTGGAGCCTCTCGTCATTTCCTTTGGTCACACTCAAACCGAAATTTCGAGCACTTTGTTTGCTGAATTGCCATAATCCTGCAGTACCGTAACCGCGCGACAATGGACTGAATTTGGATTCGGCATAAGGGATCAGGGAAAAAAACAGGGGAATCCCCTCTTCGGTAAATTTTGCTTCGATACGTCCGTATTCTTCGGTAGTGACAAGATAGCGTTTATACAAAGGGGAAATGGTTCCCCGATAATTATCGAGGGTATTATCCAATACGGAAGTCTCCAAAAGGGTCTCTTCGCTTTGAAGCGTCTGGAGAGAGAGATTGATCGCTTCAACATCACTGCGTCCATAGAGCGCAAAAGAACATAGCAGCAGTGAGAGAACAATCTTAGATATCATACGATGGACAAGACTAAAAAGGGATCCGAGCGTAAACGCCGACATAATTTCCGTTTGCCTCGCTTTGCGTCACGACAGGCATTAGGAGATATTTATCCGATATCATAGCCCCAAGTGCGGAACCTGCGGTATGGGCGGCTACATCCAACAAGTTTCCGAGAAAACGCCCATGTTTGGCGGTCATAATTAGCTCTTCGACGGCAAATCCTACACTGCTGACCCCGAAACCGAACAGTGCACGATCTTCAGGACAGTAATAATCCCCTACGACAGTTAAGGCACCGCCTAAGAGAACCCCGCCCCCAAAATGGCTTATTTCACTGTTAAAACTCTCATTTGCCATGAGTGTTGTTGTGAGCAGTATTGATGCTAAGAAAAAGTTGAGTTTTTTCATTGTCCCTTCCCCTTTTTGAACTCTGTGAATTATAATATAGTATATTGATTGTTATTTTGCTTTATTTAGAGCGATAGACTAATGTATTTTTGTCCCCGTTAGAAACAGATACTCTTTTCCCGTTACGGTAACCCGAAATTTCTTTTGCTGCAAATATTTTTTGCAGTAGTAGATGTCTTTGACGAGTAACGACATCTCTGAATAGGGATAATTCGGAGCTTTGGCTCCATAGATCATCTCTCCCCCCATCCATCGGCAATTGGGGAACCCCAAAATCATTGCCCCCTCTTTGCTGAGGTACTCTTGTACCAGTGACATAAAAAGCGGTTTGAACTCCAAGGTGCTGCTTTGCAGGGTTCCGATCGTGATGATGAGATCGAAGCGCCCTAACGAAAGGGAAGAGAGATCGTTGATGTCATGGACGTAAAAGGTTGCATTCCCCTCATTAAACCGCTCTTGTGCGACGGTAATGGCACTGTGCGAATGGTCTATCCCGACAAGTTCAAGTTTTCTATATTCATCCTGAGGCAGTATCCGGCGAATCAGATCAAACTCATCTCCCGTATTGATTCCCAGATTGAGAATTCGTAGACGCTCATGGACACGGACACTGCGCAGTGCGCGCAGATAGGCACTCAAAAATGCGGGCTCTTCATTTTTTCGGATAGCCGCGAAGGGTGAATCGGTACCGTATTTTTCCTCCGTGCGGGGAGCGTGATGAAATGAGTCGTTAAGATTAAGTTTCTCATAGGTGAGAGCGACGGTGTATTCGGATACGCGTTTAGGGGTCAACAACCGGCAGAATAGAAGTTCCCCAAGATCACTCCACGCTTTTGTGCTGCGGTAGAGGTAGTCTGCATTATCGAGAGTGATGATTTCCCCCGCATAGCATCCGCGCCCGAAGTCGGGGTTGAGGACTTCGAGAGTGATAAGATCGGTATGTTTAAGTGATTCTTCCGCCCAGGATAATATGTCGATCATAGGCTCAGTCGTGAAGCGTTGCATTAAACGTTTGCCGCCGTGTTGAAAGGGGCAATCGTATTGGGCAGAAAGGTGATATTCGAGAGCCACTGGTCTCTGCTTTTGGAGGTCAGATGCGATTGTGAGAGATCGGGAATGCTCTCTTTGCGTTTTGCTTTTTTGAGTAAATTGCGTAGTTCCGTATCGATTCCGAATAAATCGCAGTACGCAACTACACCGGAAGAGAAATTTTCAGAATCTATTTTGAGAAGTTTTTTTAATTGGACATGATAGGCCGTTCGCAAAATATCCCCTAGCCGTCCATGCCGAGAGGGAAGATCGAATAGGTCTACAAACTCTTTTTTAATAGAGGGAACATCCCCTTTGATGGCATATTGTTCTGCTAGAGAGAGCTTTTCATTCCATAGGGTATTGAGTTCTTCACCCCACGAGAGCATTAAGAGCTCAGGATGGTTATCGATTAGGCGATAAGCTGAACGCAAATGATCGTGGGTAAGGGCACGATGTAAATTTTTTGACAAGGCATAAAGTTTTTTGAGCTGAAGGTATTCGGATTCGTATTGAACCACCGCTTTCAATTCCTCCAGAAGCAATTGCGCCTGTTCGAATGAACGTTCATTGAGCGCTTGGGTGATTGCCCCTGCGATCTCTCCGGATTCTTTGATAAAGTTGATGTAGGAAGGGAACTTTCGAAGCAAAGGAAAACTCACAGTAAGATTTCGTAACAGGTAATAGTTTTTTGTCTGAATCGCTTTCGAATAGTTTTTAAGAATAGCAGAGTTCTGGAGCAGAAGGAGGATGAACGGACGCTTAGAACTGACGGTGTTAAAGATATGAAGCTCTTCTTGTATCTCTTTCTCTTTGTTGAGGAACATAAGCTTTTGAGCTTTAGTAAATTTTTCTGCCCAGAGTTTCTCGGCCTGCTGATAAATCGGAGTCTCTTGCAAAAGGGGATATTGCTCCGCATGACCATAAAAAGCCGCTAATTTTTTTTGTTCAAAAAGGGCGGTGAAGCGATCTATAAAAGAGTATATTTGAAAGACTTCCGTGATCTCTTTCGTTTTTTCGGCTTTGAAAGGTTCCAAAACAAGTTTGGCATCGGCAATCAATTTTTGATTTAAATACTCTTTTGCTTTTTTCAGATGTTCGGCATAAATCGATTCAAGTACCCGATAGAGGTCACTTTGCAAAAGGAGTGGTTCATTGGCACAGTAAAGATAGGCTTCGGCATACTCTTTTGCATTAATCAGTGCTTCAAGCTCTGCAAACGGTTGAAGATCGAATCGTAGAAACTCTTTGTTTTGATTTGCCGCCAAAAGGTAATCGTCAATGAGGCATAAAGCACTCAGCGGAGTATCAAGTTCCAGATAACGTTCTTGTATGACTTTAAACGTATCGCCGTTGATGAGGGTGACATAGGGCAAATCGGAAGCGACGATAATATAAGGTTTCGGTCCTACTTGGAGCAGGTATCGGATATTTTTATGGGTGGTACCGAGACGTTGATTGGGAACTCCCCCGTTTTGATCGATTTTAATCAGAGTTCCTTCTTGATTTCCAATGATAAGCGAATGATTGTAAATCAGCAGAGCCGTATTTTTTAAATAGCCCGGAGTGTAACGCTTCATAAATTTTTGAGTACGATAGTCCGTTACCACTATACTTCCGCCATATCCTGTCGTCGATAATGTCATCCCCTCAAAAGTTAGTGCCGAGACATAATTTGTTTTGGGTTTCGTATACGAACTGGTATATTCGGGAAAAGAGTGGAGTCTGGCAAGCAGCGTGCTGGAATCGCATCGCCACAACAGCACTCGACCCTGATCGGTTCCGCAGACGCAATAAAGACCATCGGGAGAGAAAGAGATAATGGTGGGTATTTGCTGGTCAAGATCAAATTGGTTGAGTACTTTCTTCTGTTTTAGATCTATCAGATTGAGAGTATAGGTTTTATCGCTTCCGAATAGAAGCCGATTGTGATGAGGATCAAACGCACAGTAAAGGGTATTGTTCTCAGGAATATTCAGGTGAAACAGTTTGGTTGACTCCCCGCTGGAGAGATCGTAGGTGTAGATGGTGTTGTCTTGAGATACAAGAGCGACATTCGGATATTTGAGCGGCTGTATTGAAACAATCGGAGAATCAAACTGCGTTAAACATATTTTTCGAGGCATCCTGGAAGGCCTTTATTCTATCAATTAGTAGTAAAGTATAACATACAAAAACCTTTTTTATATACGGTAGTTCGTTAAAGATCGCGAAAAGGTCCTTTTTAGAGAACGATTTTTGCTTGCTTAGAGGATTAAATTTGCCGAAGGAGAGTATTATGAACGTAGCCTCTGTTTCCTCTTTGTCTGTGAACGTACCGTCCTCAGTTACCAAAGATGAGAGTGTTGACCAAGATTATGCAGCGCTTATTGCTCAGTTTTATAATGTCGAAGAGTATAAAAGTCGTGATGATATAAGTGCCGATGACACCGAACTCAAGCAGTTTAAAGAAGATTTGGTAAAGAAGGGGGCGGCCGTTTTTCTCAAAGATTTGAATGAAGAGAAAATTGAAGCCATGGTTGAAGAGTATCGACAAAAACTGCTCAAAGAAAAAGAGAACAATCCCGATCAGCCGATGGATATCAATCAGATGGTGAGCGATTTCAAAAAAGAGCTTCTCAAAGAGATGATGGAAGCGCAAAAAGCTGATCAGCAGAATAAGCCGACGCAGAGCGGTGCTTTGATGAGCGGTGATATTCTTGAAAATATCAAAGCGGTTCAAAATGACGATAAAAAATCGGCTCAGCCTGAGAGCGGTTTTTTAGAGCAGATGTTGAGCTCTTCGAATACGCAAGCAAAGAAAAATGAAAAACTGATTTTTTAATCCGCTAGGGTTAATCCGAAATGGTGAGCGGCCGCTTCGTTATATTTCACCGTTATCTCTTCGGTGACACCGTTCTCGATAACTTTGAGGGTATCGTTGACGAGAATTTTACGTCCCGTCGCTGTCTGCATGATCGCGAGCTTTTTTTGGGTGAAGATCGTATCGGGATGTGTGGCGTTGAAATAGTTGGCAAGGCTAAACTCGATCCACTCCTGCGGTGTAAGGGCAAACCCGTATTGCGGCGCCCACTCTCCATTGACCCATGAACTCAGCACATATTCATCACCTTGTACGTGCAGACGGAACCGATCGCCGTTTTGTTCGGCAGTTTCTTCATCCTCAACAAGGATCGGTTCACGCAGGCCGTATCCTCCGAATCCCGTATCGCACAGGTACTTTTTCCCCTCAATCGTGACAATGACGACGAGGTGTGTTTTGGGACGGCGTGAGGGGTAAAACATCGGACGCGCCCCTGCAAAATACCATTCAAATCCGATAGCACTCAGCGCCATGGCAAACAGCCCGTTGACTTCGTAACAGTATCCTCCGCGACCTTGCGTAACGATTTTAGCAATAATCTCTTCGGGAACCAGAGAGGGGATTCTCCCCGCCTGCACCTCGGTATTTTCAAACGGCACCGATTGGAGCTGTGCCCTCATGAGTGCGGTAAGTGTTGTAAGATCGGTATGGGTTTTGCCGCTGTAACCGATACGGTTGATATACACTGAGAGAGAAAAATCAGAAACAGTCATGCTTGAGCCTTTAACCCGAGTGGCGGGTTGCTATCTTGTAGCGCGATTCTATCACAAAAGAGTTGACATGTTTTATGGATACAAGTTGTTTTATGTTTATGATGTATTAAGAAATTGAATACTACTATTGGGATAGAATGATTTCTTTTGAGTGATAAAATGAGGTAGGAGGGTCTTATGAGCATTTTTAGACAGTTAGTCGTGTTGGTGAGCGTTGCGATTATCGGACTTATCAGCATTTCGGTATTGGCAATCGTTAAATTGGATAGTGTCTTTGAAGAGACAAATTTTGGGAATGTAAACTCGATTCCATCTCTACAGACATTAAATGAAGCGGTTGACCAAATTGCGACGATGAGGGTTGTCGCGTATAAATATCATGTCGAAACAAGTTCCGATCAAAAGAAGAAAAATGAAGAGAGACTCCTTCAAGCGGAAGCCGATTTAGAAAAAGCCTTTAAGAGTTATGACTCTCTTGTCTCGGGAGAAAAAGACAAAGCGATGCTGCAATCTGACAGAGAGGCGGCAAAAGAGTATATCGCTTTGTTGAGTGATATTATTGCTTTGAGTAAAAATGCTCGTGAAGACGAGGCGAAAGCGTTGTTGCTGGAGAAACACAAAGAGACGGTTACCAAACTCAATGATGCTCTTGAATCTCATTTGATTCTGAATGCGGAATTAGCAAAGGGTGAAGCTAAACATGCTGAAGAGGATAAACTGCGTGCCGATATAACAATGATTGTGATTGCTTTGATTGTGATTGTTATAACGTTGTTTATGAGCATTTGGATTATAAAAAGTATTATGAACGGGGTAGGTACCATCCATGATGGCATGAAGGTATTTGTACAAGATAAGGAGTTGAAGTTCCGAATTAAGTATGAATACAATAATGAGATTAAAGATATTGTGAACAGTTTTAACAGCTTGGTCGAGACGCTAGAAGTGATGATTGAAGATGCCAAACTCTCTTCCAACGAAAATGCGTCGGTTTCTCAAGAACTGAGCAGCACCAGTCTGCATATCGGAAAAAATGCGGAAGAGAGTGCCAAAATTGTTGATAAAACCATTGACGACATGCGTTTGATTAAAACGTTTGTACAACAGACGGCAGAAATGTCCGAAGTGACTAAAAAAGATATTATCAGCGCCGGAGAGAAACTAGAACGCTCCAAAGATGAAATTATCGCGTTACGAGAAGAGGTAAATACGGCGAGTGAAGCGGAATCAGCATTGGCACACAAACTCGAAGAGATGAGCCGGGATGCCGAGCAGGTCAAACAGATTTTGACCGTTATTTCGGATATTGCGGATCAGACCAATCTTCTTGCACTCAATGCGGCTATCGAAGCGGCGCGTGCGGGTGAGCATGGAAGAGGCTTCGCCGTAGTTGCCGATGAGGTTCGAAAGTTGGCGGAACGGACTCAAAAATCTCTTTTTGAGATCAATGCAACGATTAATGTTATCGTCCAATCTATTATGGATTCGGCAGAACAGATGGGTAAAAATGCCGAAAATATTTTGCGTTTGGTGGAAGTTTCAGGCGGTGTCGAAGAGATGATTATGGATACGAGTGTGATCATGAACACGAGTGTTGAATCGGTATCGGTGAGTGCTTCGAATTCATTGAAGATCGCGGGTGATACCGAAAAAATCATGGATATGGTATCAACCATTAATGATTTGACAAACCAAAATGCCCGAAGTGTCGAAGAGATCGCTTCGGCGGCGGAGCATCTGTATCAGTTGACCGAAGGGCTGAGCGGCAAACTCAACCAGTTTAAATCGTAGCCCCCTTTAGAGAGGGTTATCGCCCATAATAGGAGATGAGAGTCGATTTAGCTATCGTGTGCATACCGAGCATATATCCCACCAATGCGGGAGAGGCTTTTTCGTCTAAGTCCAGATGATCGATATCGAGTGCATGGACGGTGAACATATAGCGATGAGGTTTGTCCCCTTTGGGCGGGCAGGCGCCTCCGAATCCAGTTTTACCGAAATCGGTGATGCTTTGGGTCGTACTAAGGGGCTGCTTTTTCGTAGTGTCCCCAAAGTTCTCAGGAATCGATGTCACGGATGAGGGGATGTTAAATACAACCCAATGCCACCAACCGCTTCCCGTCGGCGCATCAGGATCATAGACCGTTACCGCGAAGCTTTTCGCACCCTTAGGGGCATCGTTCCAGTGGAGTTCGGGAGAGATATTCTTTCCGTCGCATCCGAATCCCGAAAACTCTTGGGTTTTAGTAAGCTGACCTAGCAGATTATCACTTTTGAGGGTGAAGTTATCGGCAAACAGCGAAGCACTCCCCGCGATTAAAAGCGCCGAAACGATTGGTAATAGACGCATGGTACCCCTTTTTATTGTAATGCAAAATTGTACTACGATTTGGTTAGCTTTTTTCTATCTTAAAGGTATTGAAAATAATATCGGTCGCGAGCATCCGTGTCGCGTGATTGACGGCATCCAAAATATCGCTATCACTCCACTCCATCTCCCGTAACGTATCCAAATCGTTTGCCGTGATTCCATGAGCATTGCGAATGGCTTTGATCGCGAGGTTTAGCATCGCTATTTCACGTTCAGGTAGATTTGCAGTATTCGGATCTTTTCGCATGGCTGTGACTTGATCAAATGTCCATCCCGCCATATTTATCAACATCCCTGTATTGTAATCAATACAAAACTGACACTCTTCTCCGCTGGAAACCATAATGCGGATTGAAGCAAGGAGCGGCATCGAGAGGGTGGGGTGGTTCATATAAAATTGGATGAAATCCATTTGCTGCCGCAATAGTTCAGGCGAAATACTAAATAGCTGTGCGCCGTTGCTAACGCGCCCTCTTGCGGCAGTGATCACTTCATAGAGTTTGGCTAACTCACCGGTAGCTTTTTCGGGTGTAACAGTCTGAATAAGAGGCATGAGAAATCCTTGTTGGATAAAGTTGACTATTTGGTCAAGTGGTATTGTAGTACGAATTGACCGAATAGTCAAGAGGATGTGATACAATAGCGTTTATATATCTTCCGCATGTATGCGGAAAGTTTTAGGTGATAGCAATAAAATGAAAGAAACAACACGACAAAAATTGATCGATGCCACCTATGAAGAGGTCTACTCTAACGGCTATCAGGGGGCAGCGCTTGCCGATATCCTTGCCAAAGCGGGAGTACATAAAGGTTCTATGTACCACTTCTTTGCCAACAAAAAAGAGATGGCTCTTGCCGCTATACAAGAAAAAATATCCAATCGATTTTTTGAACGGTACGGGAAGATTGTTGCTCTCAAGCGAGGTTACTTAGACGAATTTTTTAGCGGACTGAGAGATATCAGTCAGCGGGATTTTAAACGCGGATGTCCTATTGCCAACATAGTGCAGGAAATGTCCAATATCGATGAGGATTTTAATACGGCAATGAAATCAATTTATAGTCAGTTCCGATCGAATATCAAAATGATTTTTGACAAAGCCGTCGAAGTCGGAGAGCTTGCTCAGTGCGATACCGATAAATTAGCCCTTTTTACGACGGTAGCCCTTGAGGGGGCAATTTTGTCGGCAAAAGCATCGGGTGAACCGCAAGATTTTGTTGATTCGGTAGAGATATTAATACACTATATTGAGAGCTATAAACATGGATGAGTCGAAAAATACGACGAAATACGTCTTATGGATGATTGTCGCGATGTTGTTTTGGGGCTTTGCGTGGACGGCGGGTAAAGTTGCTGCGGAACATTCGAATGCTCAGGTCGCCGCTTTTTGGCGTTATGCGATTTCATTTATCAGTATTCTCCCCGTGATCTGGTATATGAAAACACCCCTCACAACCGATCGCAAAGGATTTGTCTATATGACGATTGCGGGGGTATTAACATCCCTCTTTAACTATCTTTTCTTTGCGGGACTTTCACACGGGGATGCGGGGTACGGTGGGACGATGGTTACTTCGCTCGCTCCTATCATCACCTATATTCTTTCGATATCATTTTTGGGAACCAAAGTCTCATCCCGTCAAATCGGTGCACTCTCCATCGGGATTTTAGGAGCGTTGATTTTGCTTCGCGTACCGTTTGAAGGATTTGCATTTTTGAGTGTCAACAGTGCCTATTTTCTCGGATGTGCGGTTGTGTGGGCATTGGTTACGGTTGTATCTCAAAAAGCGGCTGCTCGGGCGCATCTGATGTTTTATACGCTGGTGGTTTTCGGGATCACTGCCTTTATCAATATGCTCTTTGCTTTGCCGCACCGTCCGTTCGATTTCGGGGCGTATGACGCGGTGTTTTGGTGGACAATCCTTTTTATCGGGGTGATTCCGGGGACATTCAGTACCGCCCTTTATTTTGTTTCGGCGGGGAAAGTAGGGGCGCACCGAACGGGGGTATTTATGTTTATCGTTCCCGTCGGAGCGATCGCGTCGAGCTGGATTGTCTATGGTGAGACATTGGCAATTTCTACCCTTATCGGGTGTTTGATGGCATTTTCGGCAGTTATTTTATTTAATATGAAAAGATAGAACAAGAGGGCAAATGAACGTTTATGTTATTGGGCAAATCCGTATCACCGATCAGGAAAAGTGGAATGACTATAAAAGCCAAGTCCAGTCAACTCTTGAACCTTATGGGGGGAAAGTTCTGTTGAGAGGAACCTGTATCGATGCATTCGTGGGTACTACGGATTATCCTGATGTAGTAGCCATTGAATTTGATTCCGTCGAAAAAGCAAAAGAGTGGTATTACTCTTCCGCCTATCAGAGCTTAGTCCCGATCCGTGAAAAAGGGGCGGAAATCATTTTGCACGTATATGGATGATCCTTATACAGAGAACAGGAGTAAATGAATGTTGATTACCTACCAAATAACCCCTAATCTATTAACTGAAGATTTCATTGACATCCTCAACCGTTCCACATTGGGCGAACGCAGACCTGTTGATGATCGTGAATGTATCGAGAGTATGATCAAAAATGCCGATATCATCGTGACGGCGATCGCGGATGAGCAAATTGTAGGGGTTGCGCGCGCCGTTACGGACTTCAGCTACTGCTGCTATCTATCGGATTTGGCGGTGGATGAGAGCTTTCAGCATCATGGGATCGGTAAAATGCTTATCCGAAAAATACGTGAGCAGTTAGGATCAAAGTGCAAGCTGATTTTGCTCTCCGCACCTCCGGCGGTAGAATATTATCCGAAAATCGGTTTTACTCAACACCCCTCAGCTTGGGTACTGGATAGTACAAAAGAAATTGTATAAATATAGGAGTAGTTATGTTTATCATCTCATTAACTTACATCAAATCTCTCGAAGAGGTGGATTCTCTGCTGAGAGAACACGTTGCCTATCTTAGTGAGCAGTATTCTTTGGGAAATTTTCTCGTATCGGGGCGTAAAGTTCCCCGTAACGGAGGGATTATTCTGGCACGCGGCGTTGTTCGTGAAGAGATCGAGACCATTATCACTCTTGATCCGTTTTATCGCCACGGAATTGCAACGTATGAGATTATGGAATTTAGTCCGACAATGACAGTAGATCAGTTGGCATTTTTGAGAGAATGACCTAGACTACTTCTTTTTTTAATTTAATTTCATCTTGCAAAACTTTAATTAGCCCTTTATGGGTATAACGGCTGAAAAGGTAAGATTTTGCATTAAAAAGGGTTTCAAACATTATTTTCCAAAGAGTCGAAAACGTTTCATCAGTACGTCTTTTGCAAAGTTGTTGTTGTAATTGACACTCCAAATTGGCAAGTATTTTTGCCTGGCTGACATACTCTTGGAGCAAAGTGTACTCGAGCCCAATTTCGATGTAGTCTTCAATTAAACGGATGATTGAAGCTTCTTTATCGGTGAAATCATCACTCCCTGTCGGAACTAAAATCTCATCTCTAAGAAGTTGTTCCAATAAAACGAGGTTAACATCGAAATAATGGATGAACTCTTTTTTCGTGTAGTGTTTTGCCGTTGGCGGGATAGCGCTTAATGTTTCCATAAGAGGAGCAAGCATTGAGAATGAGCTAGCCATCGATTGGTTTTTATGTTGTAAAATCCCTTTGATTTCCTCAATTGAGCTTCCCATTTCCTGTTGCATATATTTTATATATTTGATGAGTTCAACGTGCTCGTTGCTATAGCAGTGGACGTTGGATTTGAGTTTTATTGCTTCTGGAAGCAATCCCTCTTTGATGTAATATAAAATAGTCGATTTGGGAACATGGGTGAGTGCCACTAATTCTGAGATCTTATAATCCACAAATTTTCCTTGATTAATACTAATGTAAGAATTATACCCTATAATTCAAAACGACAAGTGTTGCTTAACGCTTTTCGATATAAAAATAGGGAAATAATCCAGATGGGATCTGAACAAAAATATTTTTCAGACAATAATGATTTTCATATGGCTATGAAGCCGGGAAAATGTGTCCTTTTTTTGCGTACGTGTAAAATATGGCAATTCATACGGTTTATTGTCCTAAATATCAAAATGCTTATTGTTGTCAGAAAAAGTCATTAAAAGTGTGCATATGATACAACCGTTACTTAAATATCCGGATTCACGAATTCGTTTAATATCTACAGATGTCCGGTCATTTAATGATGAATTGCATCAATGGATCATTGATATTGTCGATACAATGAAAGCAAATGATTTAGATGCGCTCAGTGCAATTTTCATCGGTATTCAATACAATATTATTGTTTTAAAAATCGGTGATGAGTATCTTCCTTATATGAACTCACGTATTATAAAGTGTTCAGAAAGCTCAATTAAAACGGAGATGAGCATATATTACGATGGGCTTACCGCCAATGTTGATCGTTTTGAAAACATAACAGTGATTTATGAAGATATTAACGGGAATCCGCTTCATAAAAATATGAGTGGAGAGATTGCCCGTATTTTTCAGCAACAGCTTGATTATTGCTTTGGAAGTACTTTTGTCGACCGTGTTGACAAAGAGACGAGAGAACGGATCAATGATTATCTCGTATATGGACTTGTCGCTAATGCTGGATCGTGCCCCGTCGTATTTGTACGTGATTATTTTAAACGGGGCGCCAAATATGCAATGGGTCTTGTCGCCTTGAGTTTTATTATTCCCTTTTTCAGCTCAGTCTCGATACGTGAACTGATTTATAAGATCGATACGTATCTGCTTGTTTCGGTTCCGGTTTTTATGAATTTATATTTCTTTTATGCAATTTATGAGTCCAGGCAATATAAACAGTGTACAAGCTGTCAGATAGGTAATATAATCGGTACAACAGTAAT
>NZ_JAHFAQ010000044.1 GCF_023250475.1 Sulfuricurvum sp.
GTGACGTTATCGTTGTCTTTGTGAAAAGCGTGTTCCGGTCCGATACCGGGGTAATCCAGACCGGCTGATATGGAGTGGGCTTCGAGAATTTGACCGTCGTCATCTTGGAGAAGGTAGCTCATTTGTCCGTGCAGTACCCCCGGACGTCCTTTGAGAAGGGAACATCCGTGTTTATCGGTATCGACTCCCAATCCGCCCGCTTCGATCCCGATGCAGCGAACCTCTTTATCTTCTAAAAAGTGCTGAAACGTTCCGATGGCGTTTGAGCCTCCGCCGATGCAGGCGATGACGTAATCGGGGAGACGATTTTCTTTTTCTAAAATCTGAGCACGCGCTTCACATCCGATGATCGCCTGAAAATCGCGTACCATCATCGGATAGGGGTGCGGTCCCGCAACAGTCCCGATAATGTAGAACGTATCACGCGCATGGGTAACCCAGTGGCGGATAGCATCATTCATCGCATCTTTAAGGGTTTTAGAACCGCTTTGAACGGCATGGACTTTGGCTCCGAGAAGCTTCATCCGAAAGACATTGAGCTCTTGGCGTTCAACATCTTTGGCTCCCATAAAAATTTCGCATTCCAATCCCAGCAAAGCGGCGATCGTGGCGGTTGCAACTCCGTGCTGGCCTGCACCGGTTTCGGCGATTACTTTTTTCTTGCCCAAACGTTTCGCCATGAGGCCCTGTGCGATGACGTTGTTGACTTTATGGGCACCGGTATGGTTCAAATCTTCACGCTTGAGATAGATTTTAGCGCCCAACTCTTCGGAGAGGTTGGCGGCATAGTAGAGCGGGCTGGGACGACCGACGTAATCGGTAAGATAGCCGTCCACCTCGCTCCAAAAGGTTGTATCAAAACGGATCTCTTTGTAGGCAGCTTCAAGCTCTAGGAGAGCAGGCATAAGGGTCTCTGGAACGTATCGACCTCCGAAGATACCGAAGTGACCGTCAACCGGATCGAATTTTGAAGGGGATGGGATATACATCAATCGACTCCGATCACGGTGTAAACTTCAACCATTTCTCGCAGCTTGCTTTGGCCGCTCAAGAAATCAAGCCCCATCACAAAACACGCTTCGATACACTCAGCACCCACTTTGTTGATAAGATTCGCAGCAGCGTATGCCGTCCCGCCGGTAGCGATCAAATCATCGATGAGTAATACGCGTGGTTTTTCGACGCCGCTGAAGGCATCGATATGGATTTCCACTTCATCTACACCGTATTCAAGAGAGTATTTTTCCGAGACGGTCGTGTAGGGGAGTTTCCCTTTTTTGCGGATGGGGACAAAACCGATTCCGAGCATTTGAGCGAGAGCCGCACCGAAAATAAACCCGCGTGCATCGATCCCCGCGACATGGGTAAGGTCGTACGAGGCATAGCGATCATGCAAATGACGCATCAAAACACCGAAAGCTTCTCCGTCGGAGAGGAGCGTAGTGATATCTTTAAAAACAATTCCCGGTTTCGGAAAATCGGGGATATCGCGAATCGCATTAATTAAAATTGCACGGTCGTTTATAGTAAGATTCATAAAGATTTCCTTTTTTAAATAAGTGCGTCAATACGCCCTTCAAGCTCTTTGATTTTATTTTGGAGACGGTCGGTTTCGGAACGGTGTTTGGAATTACGCTGTTTAAGAGATTTGACTTCATTTCTCAGGTTGTTCAGCTCTTCACTGAGAATATCCACGTTCCCTAACGCACGCTGGAGCTGTATCTGATATTTGCGGATTAAGACTTCAGCCTCTTTAAGGGTGAGTTTCATCATCTCACTGGTACGCTGCTCTTTGACGGTAATACTCTTAAAATAGAACATTTTAACCAAAAAGAAAAGTGCACCTAACGTTACAATTGTGAGCAATGACCACTCTAAAAACATACCTTATCCTTTGATAGCCTCTAATTTGTTCACGCGACCGCAATGGCGTCCACCTTCGAATTTTCCGGCAATCCAAGCATCCAGAATGGATTCGGCAACCCCTTGACCTACGATACGCTCTCCGAAACAGAGTACGTTAGCATCGTTGTGACCGCGAGCAACGGTTGCCGTATAGGCATCGTGACACAGTGCGGCGCGGATTCCCTGGAAGCGGTTGGCCGCTATCGACATTCCGATCCCTGAACCGCAGATTAAAATACCCTGTGAGCTGCTGTCACTGAGGACATTTTCGCACACTTTCACCGCATAATCGGGGTAATCGACTCTCTCTTTGGAAAAGGGTCCCAAATCAATGACTTCATGCCCTTTTGAACGGAGGAGTTCGACGGTAAAATCTTTTAGATCGATTCCGGCGTGATCGGTGGCAATGTAAAACTTCATAACTCTCCTTAGTTCAATAATAGATGTAACACCGTTTCAATGGGCCACATAACCAGCGGTATTTTAAGCGGAGTAACCAATATGATGATGATAACAATCATTCCATAAGGTTCGGCTTTAGCGAAAAATTCGGCAACTGCACGAATTTTATATTTCAGAGCAAGGTAGGTAATGAAATGGGCACCGTCAAATCCCGGTATCGGGAGGAGATTAAACACGGCTAAGACAACGTTGACCAATAAAAGTTTTATGACAATCAGATAACCGAAGACATAGGCGATTCCGTCGGCTTCGGTTGGCTGGGCAAGAGATACCAGGATAACGGAAGCGAGAGTCGCGAAGAAAAGATTATAGGTTATACCTGCCAGACTTACTTGCATTGCGGCATTGTATCCGCCGTTTCGGATAACGGTATTGATATTGACCGGAACCGGCTTGGCCCACCCGAATAAAAATCCGCTGGAAGCTCCGAGTACCATAGGAATAAAATAGGTCATCAGCGGGACGAGAATTGAGCCGAAGGGATCGATATGTATGAGAGGATTGATACTCAGACGGCCTTGGCTTTTGGCGGTATGGTCACCGTATTTGTAGGCAACCCATCCGTGCATAATCTCATGACCGATAATAGCAATGAGGAGTGCGATAATCGCCGCGGCGATTTCGAGCAGATCAATAGAGCTCATGGTCATTGGCATCTTCGCGAATCCGTTCGGCAACGGCACGGCTTAACGGCTCTTTTTGTTCTAAATCTGAGGGAGTTTTTCCGATACGATCCCAGCGTACTTCATAATTGGCATCCAAACTAAAATAGACGAACCACGGTGTCCCCTCGATTAAACCGTACGGGACCGCTCCCCAAAATCGGCTGTCGTTGGAATGATCGCGGTTATCCCCCATCATGAAGTACTGTTTCTCAGGGACTTGGATAGGGGCAAAATCAAAGATTTCAGTCGGCATCATGCCGTCTTTGGTAATACGATTATCGTGATGAATACCCGGGTGTTCTTTGGTGTAAGGGTCTTTTACCCACATTTTTCCATCGATATCGATAAGCTCATATTCGGAAAATGCTTTTGCGGCATATTCATTTCCCTCTTTGGGATGCAGATATAGGACTTTATCCTGAACAAACAGCTCATCCCCCGGCAGGGCAACACATCGTTTGACGTAATGGAGCTGCTGATTATTCGGATAGCGGAAGATAACGATATCCCCGCGTTTAGGTTCGTCTCCGTCAAGTATATGGCCATCAGTTCCCGGAATCAGGGGGATTTCAAGAAACGGAATATGGGGTGTTGAAATACCGTAAGCAAATTTTTTGGCAAAAAGATGATCCCCGATGAGGAGAGAATCTTTCATTGATCCGCTGGGAATACGGAATGCTTGGGCGACGAAAAAAATAACGAAAAGGACAATGATAACCGTCCCTATCCAAGTATTGGAAAAGCGGTAAGCGCTATGGGCGGCGGTGAATATTTTTTTTTTCAAAGGTTATTTCTCTTCTTCTGCATGGATTTTGGCGGCTTTAAGGGTATTGGAAAGGAGCATCGCGATGGTCATCGGACCGACCCCTCCCGGCACCGGAGTGATGTACGAGGTTTTCGGAGCAACGGCATCATAATCGACATCTCCGACGAGACGGCCATCGGGCGCACGGTTGATTCCGATATCGATGACGATTGCATTGTCTCTTACCATATCTTCTTTGATCAGGTTGATAACTCCCGCACCGACAAGGACAATATCGGCGGCAAGAGTGTGCTTTCTGAGGTCATCCGTGAAGATATGGCAGATTTCGATCGTGGCATTGGCATTGAGCAAGAGCGACGCCATCGGTTTACCGACAATGTTTGATGCACCGACGATACAGCAGTTCTTTCCTTTGACATCGATGTTATATTCTGCCAAAAGTTCCATGACTCCTAGCGGTGTACACGGGACAAACCCGTCCAGCCCAGTCGTGAGACGTCCCACATTGTAAGGATGAAAACCGTCCACGTCTTTGGAGGGGGCAACCACCTCGAGAATTTTGGTGGTATCGATGTGTGCGGGGAGCGGAAGCTGGATCAAAATACCGTCAATGTTGGGATTGGTATTCATCATCTCGATGGTTTTAACGATAGCCTCTTGAGAAATATCATCGGGCATTTCGTGAGTGACGGAATAAAATCCGGCACGGTCACACGCTTTCTTTTTCATTCCGACGTACGCTTGGCTTGCAGGATCATGTCCGACCAAAATTACCGCCAGACCGGGAACCCGTCCGGTGAGCGATTTTAGCTCTTTGGCTCCTGATGAGACCTTTTCTTCGATTTTTTGTGCGAGCGCTTTACCGTCAAGAATTTGCATTTAATCACCGTCAAATTGTTTTTGGGTATGATACCGACAAATAGGTTTACAAAACTTTAACATAGGGTAAGATATTATTTCTCTAATTCAATAGTTATGTAAAAGACAGGAGCTGTTTTGAGTCTAAAAGAGAATATGGAAGCCCTTAAAGAAGAGCTGAGTTCTGAAGAGAAGTTTTTTGAAAGTGCCATTCGTACAGAACGTTTCGTCAAACGGTATCAAAAGCCTCTAATGGCTGTGGTAGCCGCTTCATTATTGGCAGTAGCCGGTGCAATCGGGTATCAAGCGTATACGAATACGAAAAAAGAGAGTTCCAATACGGCATTGAATCTCCTTTTGGCAAATCCGACAGATACCAAAGCCGAGCAGACTTTGAAAAACGACAATCCCAAATTGTATGATTTATGGAAACTTTCCCGCGGAATTTCTCAAAACGATGTAACGATTCTTGAGGGATTGAAAAATTCGCAAGCATTCGGTGTTGCCGACATTGCATCGTACGAATCTGCCGTAATCAAAGGAGATGCGCATGCTTTGGAACAATATACCAAGCAGCAAGGTGCACTTTATAAGGATTTAGCATTATTGGAAGCTGCTGTCGGAGACATTAACAAAGGTGACTCGAAAGCAGCGAATGAAAAAGTTGCTCTGATTGCTGAAAATTCACCTCTGTACCAAGTTGCGCAATCCCTTTCCCATTACGGAGTCAAATAATGAAATTATCAACGATTGTTTTATCGCTAAGTGCGGTGCTCTTTTTGAGCGGATGTTCCCATAAAGAGGTTTATAAACCTGAAAATATCAAAGGGGAATGGCGCAATTCAGGACATTTAAGCTCCTCAATCTCGCAAACAACTCAATCGGCGGCTTTACTGGATAACGGGCATATATTGACCAAAGACGGAGAAAAAAATATCAAAATTCCTGAAGATTACCGTCTGATCAACGCAAATGATGAGTGGATCATTACCGAGAGTCCTGAAAAAAATCTGGTTCTTTTCCCGGAAGACGGAAGCGATGCCAAAGTAACATTTGAACTCAAACGCCAAGTTGCGGCAGCCAGTATTCAAAACGATATCGTAGCTATTTTATTCACCAATAACGAGATGGCATTGTATTCGCTGGAGAGCAAAAAACTCCTTTTTAAAGAGAGTTCAAACGCCCCTATCGCGGTTGATTCTCATATCGCCAATCCGTACTTTTTAAAAGAGCTGGTCCTATTTTTAACCCTTGATGGGAAAATCGTCATTGTAAATTCTGAAACCAAGCAGGTTTTACGTTCAGTAGTTGTCAGTTCGGAAGAGTATTTTAACAATATCACCTACATGAATGTCATTGATAACAATCTGGTCGCCTCTACTGACAGTGCGGTTTTGGCACTTTCCCAAAAAGAGGCACGGGAAAAATATGAGATTCGCAATATCGCGTATGCTTCTGATGGTATATGGCTAACGACCAAACAAGGTGAAATTATCGCCCTTACCCCGACATTGCAGTTTAAAGCGAAGAAAAAATTTCCGTTTGCCCATTTCGTCGGCCTCAGCGTTCAGAACGACCGAGTTTATGCTCTTGAGCAAGAGGGATATATGATTGCCATTACCAAAAATCTTTTATCGTACGACGTCTACGATGTCGATATGGACAGCGACAACAAAATATTCCTCGGAGACGGACGTTTTTATTTTGACGACCGCTATATCACTATCAAATAATGTCGAAAGAGCTTGAGGCTTTTATCGAATATATCACCGTGATCAAAGCGCTTAGCCCTCGAACGATCGAGGCCTACCGCCATGATTTGAGTGAGATCGAAAACAGCGCTCAAAAGAGTCTTGTCGATATTGATTCAAATACCGTTTTTCAAATTCTCGGAACGATTGCCAACAAACGAACTCTCAACCGTAAACTCTCCGCTTTTAACTCCTTTTTGGATTTTTGTCACCGTAACCGATTTGATTCCGTATCGTCGAAATTTTCCCTCTCCAAAATACCGAAGAATCTTCCTAAATATTTAACATACGAGACCATCAAGACGGGGATCGGATTCATTGACCGTAAGGATTGGATCGGACTTAGGGATTATGCAATGCTCCTTTTTCTCTATGCGACGGGAAGTCGTATCAGTGAATGTCTCGATATTGAAGAGGGGGATATCGAGGGGGAGTGGCTCCGTATCCGTCACGGGAAAGGGGAGAAGGAGCGCTATGTTCCGATAGCCCATGAGGCGCTAAAAGCGCTTCGGGCGTATCAGGAAGCCTCTCCCTATCAGAACCGTCCTCATTTGTGGCTCAACTATCGAGGAGAGACGCTTAGCCGCATTTCGGCGTTTAAAATAACCCAAAAATATCTGGGCGTCTCGCCTCACGCACTTCGCCACTCGTACGCGACGGCACTGATCCTCGGCGGAGCGGATCTGCGTGTCGTTCAAGAGCTTCTCGGTCACGCATCGTTGTTGACGACGCAGATATACACGCATGTCCAAAAGCAGAATTTGCAAGAGACGGTACTGAGACATCATCCGATGGCCCACTCTTGATATTTATCAAGAAACTATTTTCCTGATAAGGTTATCATCCGTTATTAAAAAAAAGGATATACCTATGACGTATGCTTCATTTACAGCGGATATTGTTTTCGGTGATACACAACCGGTCATTACTCCGCTTATTACCAACGAGTTTACCAAAGAGATCCGAATCGTATTTCGATCAGGGCAATCGATGAAAGCCCATAAAACATCCTTTCCAATCACCGTGATGATCGTGTCGGGAGAGATCGATTTTGGGATAGGGGAAGAGAGAATAATTTTCGGAGCGGGAGATGTTATCGCACTCGAACCGAATGTTGTACATGAACTTAATGCGCTCGAAGATTCCATTGTCCGTTTGAGTTTGCATAAAAACGACAGTGTCGCTCGGGTAAGCGGGGTACTTAAGTTATAATAGCATTATGATTTTATGTGACGTCGGCAATACCTCGGTTGATTTGTTTTATGTGGGCAAGCGAACCAAGCTGAGTGCAGAGGATTTCGACCCGGCAACAGTCCAAGACAGCGTTTATTATGTCAGTGTCAATGCTTCTTTTAATGAGCGTATTCAAAACTACACGAATTGGTACGATTTACGACAGCTTATCGATTGGGAGAAATACTATCCGACCATGGGGATTGATCGGATAATGGTGTGTGAAGCGGTAGAAGAGGGTGTTATCGTCGATGCGGGGAGCGCCATCACGGTCGATGTGATGCGCGGCGACGTCTATCAGGGTGGATTCATCTCTTTGGGGCTTCGCTCTGCACAATCGGCGTACGCAAATCTCTCCGGTGCATTGGACGTGTCATTTAACTTTGAGGTTGATTTGGCTAAAATGGCAAAAAATACTCCCGATGCCCTTACGGTCGGTTTTTTGGCTCCGTTGATAGAGAAGATTCAGAGTCTGGGAAAACCCCTTTATTTGACCGGAGGGGATGCCGTACTGTTGTCTTGTTTTTTACCCGAGGCAACAGTGGATGAAGAGTTGATCTTCAAAGGGATGAAAAAGTTGATTGAAAAAGGTGTTAAATGCTAAGTGTCGCACTCCCCAAAGGGCGGATCGCCGAAGATACGTTGGAAATTTTCGAAACGATTTTCGGAAGCAGTTTTAAATTCGATGATCGCAAATTGATCTTGGAGACCGAAAATTTCAAATTTTTGCTTGTTCGAAATCAAGATGTCGCCACCTATGTTTATCACCAAGCGGCCGATATCGGTGTTGTCGGTCTGGATACGCTTGAAGAGCAGGGACTGGATGTCATTCGTCTGTTGGATTTGCAAAAAGGGAAATGTCGTGTCGCTATCGGAATGCGTGCGGGAGAAAAACCTGATTTTACGAAAAGCGAAATCAAAGTAGCGACCAAAATGGTCAATATTACGAAACGCTATTTTGCCGAGCGGGCGGTAGCCGCCGATATCATAAAACTCTACGGTTCAATCGAACTTGCCCCTCTCGTAGGGCTTGCCGACATGATTGTCGATGTGGTTGAGACGGGAAGCACGATGAAACAAAACGGTTTGGAAGTGGTTGAGACGATTATGGAATCGACGACGCATCTGATCGCCAACAAAAACAGTTTTTTCGAGAAAAAAAGCGAGATTTTGGATATTTACGAAAAAATAAATGTCCTTTTGTACGGAAAATAATTAAGCAATTCACAATTGATTAACAATTACTATCTACAATCTTGAAAATAAAAAAAGGATATTAAAATGTCAAAAATTATATTCCCTATGGCTTTATCGGTACTTTTTTCCGCTTCTGCGGTGATGGCAGAGAGCTTTTCTACAGTTGAATATATCAACGTGATACGATCAACCCCTAACTATTCAACGATTCAAGAAGAAATTCCGAGCGAAAAATGTTACGATGTGCAAGAGCAAGTGAATTCAGGCGGAACAAATAATGACGTAATCGGAGCCGTTGTCGGAGGTGCTTTAGGGGGTGTTCTGGGGCATCAAGTCGGTGGCGGAAAAGGGAAAACGGCTGCAACGGTCGGCGGAGCCGTACTGGGAACCTTAGCCGGTCAAAATGTAGGGAGCAAATATAATAGCTCTTCTGCAACAACGTATCAAACCGTCCGAAAATGTGAGAGTATTACTACTATCAAAACACGTCAAGTATTGGGCGGATATACCAATTTTGCTAAATTTAAAGGGAAAGAGATCAGCGTAGAGAGCGATCAGCCCATGAAACAAATTCCCGTTACCGCAACCTATAGCTATTAAGTTCTCCATTTCTCCCTTTTTCGGGAGAAAAATCTCTTTTTTATTACCCTCTTTTTAACGATAATCTGTTAGAATTAATCACATTATAAATTTTCTACAAGAACAGGAGTTTCCATGGCACTCAAAGTGGCGATTAACGGAACGGGCAGAATCGGAATTATCGTAGCAAAGATCATCGCAGAACGCAGTGATATTGAGCTGGTAGCACTAAATACGACGGCAAAACCTGATATGTTGGAATATTTACTCAAATTTGACAGCGTTCATCGCGGAATCGATGCCAAAGTTATCGATGATACTACGATTTCAATCGGCGGCAAAAATGTCCGTATGTTTCGAGAACGGGACATCGATAAAGTTGATTTCGGAAGCTGCGGTGCGGAAGTGGTGATCGAATGTACGGGAGTCTTTTTGGATCAAGAGAGTTGTCAAAAACATCTTAAAAACGGAATCAAAAAAGTAATTATGTCGGCTCCGGCCAAAGATGATTCTCCGACCTATGTGTACGGCGTAAATTCAGATAGCTACAAAGGTGAAGCGATTATCTCCAATGCCAGCTGCACGACCAACTGTCTGGGGCCGATTTGTAAGGTATTGGATGATGCGTTCGGGATTGAAAACGGGTTGATGACCACTATTCACTCGTATACGAATGATCAAAATGTATTGGATGTTAAACATTCTAAAGACCCTCGTCGTGCACGCGCCGCAGCGCTTAATATGATTCCGACCTCTACGGGTGCGGCAAAAGCGATCGGTAAGGTAATGCCGAAATTACTCGGCAAGCTCAACGGATATGCCATGCGTGTGCCGACTCCCGATGTTTCGGTTGTCGATTTGACGGTCAATTTGAGTAAAGCGGTTACCAAAGACGATATTAATGCTGCATTTACAACAGCTTCACAAGGTGCATTTAAAGGGTTGATAGAAGTAGATAATGAGAAACGTGTCTCATCCGATTTTATCGGTTCTACCTATAGCTCAACGTACGTTCCCGACATGACCAGTGTCGTCGATGGAACGACGGTAAAAGTGTTGGCATGGTACGACAATGAATGGGGATACAGCAGCCGTCTGGTTGATATGACGGTTCTTATCGGAACACATTAATGCTTCGCTATACGAACCATTTCGATACGAAGGGGCTTGATCCGTTTACCCTTGAAAAAGGGTTTGAGGCGGTTCGTTATGAAGCCGCTTCGGGCGAGGTCGGGTACTATCATCTCCCCCTTCTATCGCAACCTCTTGTAGAAGAACTCAAGACCCTCTATCGTGATATTGACCGTCGTTTCAATACGATTGCCATAATCGGAATAGGCGGTTCGTCTTTGGGAATCAAAGCGATTGAGAGATTGCTGCGTCCCAGTACCCCAAATGCCAAAAAACTTATCTATCTTGAAAACTCAGACCCTATCAGCATTATGCAGGAGATGAAACAAATCGATAAGTTTCGAACCCTTTTTATCGTTATATCCAAATCGGGCGGGACGGTAGAGACCCTTTCTATTTTGAAACGTCTGATTGTCAGTTTTGAATTGCCGTTGGATCATTCCGATCAGATTTATGTCGTAAGCGATGAAAAATCGATACTCGCACATTTCGCCGATGAACATCATCTTCGACGTTTTATTATTCCGACTAATGTCGGCGGGCGTTTTTCGGTTTTGAGTGCAGTGGGGATGGTCCCTCTGACGTTGGCAGGTTTTGATACTACAGCTATTTTGAAAGGGGCACAAACCTTTTTAGAGCAGTTTTGGAATCGACAAGAAGAACACATGCTTCAAAAAGCAGCTTTTTATGTGACGCACAGTACTCAATACCCTATGAATGTACTATTCGCCTACTCCGATACGTTTGAAGAGTTCGGTAAATGGGTAGTGCAGATATGGGGTGAGTCGCTTGGCAAACGGAACCGTCGAGGCGAGAGGGTAGGGCTGACACCGATTTCACTGATCGGGTCGGTAGATCAGCACTCGTTTTTACAGCTTATTATTGAAGGACCGCTCAATAAAACGGTCACCTTTATGCATATTGAACACTCGGAAGATCATCTCATGATTCCCGAACTTTCACTCAAGTATCTTGAAAAGAGTGATTTCGTCAACGGAAAAAGTTTTAATGAACTTATTAACGCTCAGTGTCATGCTACCATGCAAAGTGTTTTACAAAGTGGTGTCAGTGTCGATGAGATTGCATGGAAACAGATTGATGAGGGGTCAGTGGGAGAGCTGATTCTCTATTATGAGCTTTTAACTTCGTTAAGCGGAGCATTGTTTGAAATTAACACCTATGATCAACCGGGTGTAGAAATCGGTAAAAAGATTTTAGAAACCTATTTCTAAAGCTTTTTTTTTGCTTAGGCTAAGGCCTAAGCTTGCTTCATCAAATGATCTTCCGATTCTTTATTCAGTCCGTCCATTAATGAAAAGAGTGTTTGACTTTGATCTTCCATCTCTTGGAAACTGCTCAAGATTGCTTCTTTGTGATAGATTGATGTATCTTCTTTGTCAATGTATTTCATATTTTCAAGCACGATTGCATGAACGGTAGCATGAGGCTGTTCCATATGTTTAAAGCTTGGAAGATGTGAAAAACGCTCTTTCCCCTGTCCCGAATCGTACCATTTTCCTAAGCGGCAACCGTGATGATCGGAGAACTCCGCTTCTTTCTGTCCATTGGCAATGCTTTTGTACGCATTGGATTTGAAAATGATATGGTCAATTTTTGCCAATGTAATAAATGTCGTATTTTCAATTGCGGTTGTCTGCAGTGCCGCTTTTTTCGCATCTTCGTTAAACATATGGATAGTTTGTCGGAAGGTACCGATTGATTCACTGGACTCTTGGGCGATATCATTCATATCTTCAGAGTTTGTATGTATCTCGGTGGTCTCTTGCTGCAGTGTTTGTACGGCAATACCGATTTCACCGGTCGCTTTTTGTGTTCGTTCGGCAAGTTTGCGTACTTCGTCGGCAACAACGGCAAATCCTCGGCCGTGTTCACCTGCACGAGCTGCTTCAATCGCGGCATTAAGTGCCAATAGGTTGGTCTGATCGGCAATATCTTTAATCAGATTGACAACGGAACTGATCTCTCCCGTTTTCTCATTGAGAGAGTTAATCGCTTCAACCGAAACTTGAACCAGTTCAATCAGGCGACTTAGCTTGATGATGATATCTTCAAGTTCATCCACGCTATGGGATGATTTTTCCGAAGTTGTTTGACTGATAGCCGCGATAGTATGAAGCCGTTGAATCGTATTTTGAAGATCTTTTTGAATCACTTCCATTCCGCCGCCGACTCCGGCACCGATTTTCCCTAATGAACTGTTAAGCAATGATTTTTGTATATGAAGATAGGTTGAATGCATCGAACCGATGGCCATATTGACAAAATTACTGGCCTCTTTATATTCGCCTTGCAACCCTTTGGTATTAATTTTACGGTGAAATTCATCACGGCTTGCCGCTTCGACACTGGCCCGAATTTCACGGATAAAAACTTCAGTTTGATCGAGCATATTATTAGTATTCCAGCATAAACTGTTAAGTTCACCATGGTCGTTTATGTTGGTAATACGATTTTCAAGATTTCCGATTTCGGCTGATTTAATGACCGCGGCAACTTCATGGATCGTTTTTTGAGCTTCCCGAATGTTAATAAAGACAAACCAGGCCAAACCAAAATTGGCAATATTTAAAAGCCGAATCCAGCTCCATCCGTATAAAATAACTTCAATCAGGAGTGCAATAACAAAAAGGACAATGGAAATAATATTGGCATATTGAACTTTAGAGAGAGAGGATAAATTCGTCATATGACAGCCCTTTGTCTTTTAGTATTTGATTGAGTGCCGCTTCTGAAGCAGCAATGCCCCCATTTTTTTCTTTTTGAAGCAATGTGGCATAGAGCGGTTTAATAATATCAAGTGCTTTTTCTGTAGGTTTACGACGTACTGAGTGGTAATTGCTGATTTTTCGGTTGGTGTCAAAGGATGGAGTCACATGGGCAAATACCCAGTAGTAATCGCCGTCTTTCGTTTTGTTTTTTACATAGGCAAAAATCTCTTTCCCCTCTTTTATACGAGCCCAAAGGAGCTTAAAAACAATTGCCGGCATATCTTCATGTCTTAGTATGTTGTGGGGCTTATTAATGAGTTCACTCTCACTGTACCCGGACATGGCAATAAATAATGCATTGCCGTACGTAATTTTACCGCCCAAATCTGTTTTAGATACGATAAATTCTTCGTCACCGAAAGTTAGTTCTTGATTAGACATAAAAATCCTCATCTACATAATAAAAAATCATAAACCGTTATCGTTAGTCTAACAACCATTTCCTGAATGTTTTCCCTTTTATCGGACGATTCGTCAGTATTTGATAAATTTTTTCGGCTTTGTTACGAGGAATCGCAACATAGCTGAGATGATCTTGCTGATCGATTTTTCCGATCTCTTCTTTAGTCAAGCCGCACTCATGAATCAATGCGCCGACGATGTCTCCCGCTCGGAGTTTCTCTTTTTTTCCGGCATCGATACAGATCGTGCGCATTAAGGTTTTCAGAGAAGATGCATCTTTGATACTAGGAAGTTCGATTGGGGTAACGGAGCGTTTTAAATCGATAAAACGTTCATATTGATGATGATTGACCAGGGTGATGGCAATACCGTTTTTCCCGGCTCGTCCTGTTCTGCCTATACGGTGTGTATAGCGTTCATTTTGAATCGGAACTTCATAGTTGATGATAGCATCAAGCCCTTCGATATCGATACCTCGTCCGGCTACATCGGTGGCTACGAGGATCGGGGCGCTTAGATTACGAAATTGGATGATCGCTTCATTACGGTCAAACTGCTCCATGTCTCCGTGCAAGGTCAATGCATGAATGCCCATAGTGTTAAGATCTTCACATAATGCATTCGCATCTACTTTGGTATTGCAAAAAATGATCGTGTTAGTAATTCCGTGAAGATGGAGCACTTTGGCGATGGCAGGGAGTTTGTCATTACAAATGTAGGCAATCTCTTCGATTTTCGGCTTGCTGATCGAATGCTCGGCCGTGACCATGACCGGATCTTTCATAAACTCCGACGTGATGGTTTGGATCGATTCGGGAAATGTGGCGGAGAAAAGGAGCGTTTGTCGCGATGGCGGTGTAAAATTCAAGATAGAGGTAATATCTTCAATAAATCCCATATCAATCATTTGATCGGCTTCATCCAAAACAATACTTTGGATTTGAGCCGGATCAAACGTTTCCATTTGGAGCAGTTTTAATACCCGCCCAGGTGTACCGACGATGATATGCGCTCCGTGTTTGAGTGAATGGATTTGCCCTTTCATCGGAACACCTCCGCAGAGGGTTAGGATTTTAATGTTACCGATTTCTGAAGCTAATGAACGGAGCACCTTTGCTACTTGTTCGGCAAGTTCACGGGTAGGGCACAAAATCAGCGATTGTGTAGCAAACGATTTTTGGTTGATTCGTTCCAATACTCCCAATCCGAATGCCAAGGTTTTTCCGCTTCCGGTAGCGGCTTGGGCTATACAATCTTTTTTTTGTAAGATAACAGGAAGAGCGGTTGATTGGATCGAGGTCATTTGAGTAAACTCAAGACGTTTTAATGCCTCTTTGAGAGGCGGTCGTAATGCTAAGGTATCGAAGGTGGACATTGTGTCGCTTTATAATATAGATAGGAGATTATAGCATAGATGAAGAACCCCCCGTAGTAGAGGGGTTTGAGAGAGATCCTTTATACGGCTTTGATGGTGACGCCGTATTTTTCTTCAGCCACATTACGCGCTTGAAGAGTGTACTGTGTAATTTCATTGAAGTTGAGATATTTATAAACATCATCCGCTTTTCCTGCTAATTTTTCAGGAACGATACTCATGTATTCTGCTACGCTCGGGATACGACCAAGTTTAGCGCATACAGCTGCAAGCTCGGCGCTTCCGAGGTAAACCTGTGTCCCTTTCCCAAGACGATTGTCGAAGTTACGGGTAGAGGTTGAGAATACGGTTGAACCCTCACGTGAACTTGCTTGGTTACCCATGCAGAGCGAACATCCCGGAACTTCCGTTGTAGCGGCAATCGCTTTATAAACGTCGTAGTACCCTTCGTTGATGAGTTGCTGTTCATCCATACGGGTAGGCGGTACGATCCAGAATTTTTCAACCGCAATTTTACCTTCGCCGCGCATCACTTCACCTGCCGCGCGATAGTGACCGATATTGGTCATACAGCTTCCGAGGAAAACTTCATTGATTTCAGTTCCTGCAACGTCGCTGAGCAATTTAACATTATCCGGATCGTTCGGACATGCCAAGATCGGCTCTTTAATATCGTTAAGATCGATTTCGATGATCGCTGCGTATTCGGCATCGGCATCCGGTTCCATCAACGTCGGAGCGGCTAACCACTCTTTCATTTTGTCAGCACGACGTTGCAATGTACGAGCATCTTCGTAACCATCA
>NZ_JAHFAQ010000145.1 GCF_023250475.1 Sulfuricurvum sp.
TCCGGTACCGTCTGCATTAGCCACATATTCGGGTGTTTCGAAGCTAACATGTACATGGCTCATCGCTGCAAGGTTGTAAATTTCATTAGGCTGTACTTCTTGAATAATACGGGTGAGGTTCATACTGTCGGTCATATCGCCATAATGCAAAAAGAGGTTCCGATTATCGACATGAGGATCTTGGTAAAGGTGATCGATACGGTCGGTATTAAAAAGTGAAGTGCGGCGTTTGATACCGTGAACAATATACCCTTTTTTAAGTAAAAATTCTGCTAAATAGCTCCCGTCCTGCCCTGTAATCCCTGTGATTAATGCAACTTTCTGTATCGCCATTTATTGTGCTCCCCGATTAAAATCATCTTCAATTCTGATAATATCATCTTCGCCCGTGTATTCGCCTACTTGTGCTTCGATAATTGTGAGAGGTATTTTACCTAAATTGGCTAAGCGGTGAATTTCCCCCGCTTTGATATAGGTTGATTCATTGGGCTGTACCATATACGTTTTATCACCTACTGTGACGGTAGCTGTGCCGCTGAGAACGATCCAGTGCTCATTTCGATGGAAGTGTTTTTGTAAGGAAAGCCGTTTCCCGGGTTTAACCATGATACGCTTTATTTTATAGCCGTTTGTATCTTCCAATATCGTATATGTTCCCCACGGGCGATGGGCAGTTCTATGGATATGGGTGAGTTCCGGATTGCTTTTCCGGTAGGAATCAACGATCTCTTTTACCTTTTGACTTGACCCTTTTTTGCTGATTAAAAGGGCATCTTCGGTATCGATGATAATAAGGTCTTTGACATCGATAAGATTAACAGTCTTATTGGAGAGGATGAAGTTATTGTTTTTATCATTGGGCATTACGTCACTGAGCGCATCAAAACTTCCTACATCACTCCAGCCGATAGAAGAAGGGACAACTTTGACACAGCCGCTTTTTTCCATCACGGCATAATCAATACTGTCATCCGGAATGGCTGCCATGTCCTCATGTTTGATCCGAATCATATCATTATGGAGTGCATTGTTATAAGCATGTACAGATGCGCTATAAATTGCGGGACTCAGTTTTTCCAGTTCACGTAAAAATACTCCGGCTTTAAAACAAAACATTCCGCTGTTCCAATAATAATTGCCGGCTTCCACATATTTTTGAGCGACTTCAAGATTTGGTTTTTCGTGAAATGCTTTGACATTTTTGCCTGAAGCTTCAATATATCCGAAACCGGTTTCGGCAAAAGTAGGGGTAATTCCGAACGTTACCAAAGAATTTTCCATAGCCAATATTTGAGCCTGCTCTAGAATGCGTTGATAAGCTATCTGATCTTTTATAAGATGGTCAGATGGAGTAACGAGGACGATTTCATTAGGATCCAGAGCTAAACATGCCAAAGCAATTGCAGGGGCAGTATTACGTCCGATTGGCTCTAAAATATAATGGTTGTTTATTTTATTAATCTCCTCAAGCTGATCCAGTGCAAGAAAATATTGTTCAGAGTTGGAAACGATCATGTGTTTATCACATACCATACTGTTACGTTCAACAGTAAGCTGAAATAAAGATTTATTATCGAACAGTTTTACAAACTGCTTGGGCATTAACGTCCGGCTGATCGGCCAAAGACGGGTACCGCTTCCACCGCATAAAATGATATTTGTCATCTTCTTCCTTTTGTCTTTAAGATCATTTTTGTAGTGGATTCAGTATAAAATCAATATAGATAATTGTATTAATTATCGCATATGAGGACTTAAAAATAGGTTTCCGATGAAGACAGAGGAGAGGTAAAAGAAATATTATTTCAACAAAATTTAAGATTTTAACCAATTTTAACCGAGGGTAAGCGATAATTGCATCATGAATATATTAATGATTGATCAACCCGGGTTTCAGCTCCAAACACGAAAAATACTGCTAGAGGATACTATTGAAAGATGTGTAGCGGAAACGGTTTCTACGTTAGGTGACGTTTTTATTGCGTTTCAAAAAGACAAGTATGATGTCGTCATTATTGATCATGGGGTTGAAAATGGTCAACAATGTGTTGATTATATTTTACAGACATCCCCTAACCAGTCTCTATTAGTTGTGAGTGATGCGATTCAGTGTGTTTTTAGCCGATGTGAAGATTGTGCTGATAACTTCTTTGTCCGTCGCTTATTCAATCCAACACCGATAAAAAATATTGTACGAATGGTTGATGGATTTAGACATTACCGATGTGATCACTATGATGCGGAGACCAATAAAATAACCGTGTAAAAAATATTTTTACAAGATATCTTTATCAATATGAATATTGCTCAGTTCTAGTGCATAAAGAATCAGAGTAATATCTATTTTTTCAAAATTATTACATAGAAGCCGTTTTAAATATTCTCTCTCTGAGTATTCGGCCTTTTTGAAACTGGATAAAAATTTCCCTTTTTTGGAAACGACAAGATCGGTAATGTCTTTATCCATTTTGATATCTTTCATAACATGCTTAATATCGGTTTCAAAAAGAGCGCCGAGCATGGAGAACATGCCGGCAAGGTAGGCTTTGTCTTTTTCGCTGTGGTGGGCTTCCTCTTCCATCCGTTCGGCTCTTCGGAGAGCAATATTCATAATGCTCTCCGAAATCGGGTTATCAGAAATTTCGGCATAAAGATATAACAAAAGCCAGCGTAATAGTTTGTCTCTGCCCAGTAGGGTAATTATCTGTGTAATCGATTCGACTTGGGTTTCAAATTTGCCGTGGTTGTTGATAAATTTGACCAATTTGTAGGATAAATCGGCTCTTTTTTTGATGTAAGATTCTATTTCATAGGTTTGACCGTCATTCTTGATTAATTTGATGAGATGCAAAATAATCATCTGTGTAGCATCTTTATATCTGTCCATCTCCACTACTTCGGGTTTATGCAGTTGATAGCCTTGAAACAGATCAAATCCCATCTCTTTGTAATAGTTATACTCTTCTTCCGTCTCAATTTTTTCAGCGAGCACTCTGATCCCAAGCTGTTTGATTTTAGTCATGACATTTTTTAAATTATCGTCGTCAGCCGCCAAAATATCCATTTTCAAAATATGGATATATTTCAAGATAGGGGTAAACTTTTTAATCATCTTTGCACTGCAGTCAAAATCATCAATAGCGATTTTAAACCCTCTTTTATGGTACTGTTTGATTTTAGTAATGACTTGTTCGTTCAAATCGGTTGTCTCTAAAATTTCTAAAACAAATCGGTCTTTATCTAAAATATCAATAATGCCGGAGGTAAAGGCATGCTCATCGAGATTGATAAACGCGATACCGTCTTTACCTAAGAGTTCATCGATATTTATATTGGTCAATGTATTTAAAAGAACTTGAGACGTGGCTCTAATATTGGTCGGGAATTCTTTGATTCCATGCGCATGGTCTCTAAAAAGAAGCTCATAGGCGAACACTTTCCCTTGACGATTAAAAATTTTTTGTTTTGCTAAATATACTGTATTCAAAAAAGGCACCATTTATTTTAAATTTTTATAAAAGCATTATGATGATAGCGTAGTAATATCGACCATTGTTAGTAAAGTTTTTAGGGGGGGGTGGCTCCGAATGCTGGATTCGAACCAGCGACCAAGTGATTAACAGTCACCTACTCTACCGCTGAGCTAATCCGGAACAGAAAAAGAGAAAAAATATCATAAAGTGGCTCCGAATGCTGGATTCGAACCAGCGACCAAGTGATTAACAGTCACCTACTCTACCGCTGAGCTAATCCGGAATGTTTATGAGGGCGTAATTATACGTTATGAAGGCTAAATTGTCAATAAAAAGACTCTTATTTAGAGCGTTTTCGATCAATATTTGCGGTAGGGGTGAAAAAGATCACGTTTGAACGTTCGATTTGAGCAATTTTACCTTGACTTAGCAGAAATTGGAAGCGTTCTTTGGAGTCCAAATCAAAGAGAGCATCGATATCGTCCATGGTTAGAGGACGTTTATCGAGAGTGGTAAGAATTTCGTCATTACTATAGGTACTTACTGTCGCCGAGGTATGGGTACGTGAAACGATATGGATCACTAATGCAGGATCGAAACTGTGCGATAGGGTATGTAGCTCTTCAAAACTCAGACCCTGCACAGGATATGCCGGGGGACGGTCGATTGTGCCGATATCGATACGTTCACAATGGATACCGAGTAGGGCACGGTTGAGCGCTTCAACTTCATCAGGGGAATCATTGACCCCCTTGACGAACAATATTTCAATAAACAGTTTTCCCGTAAATAGATGTGAGAAACGGGTAATATTTTCGATGATATCAGTGATCTTAATATTTTCAGCAGGACGGTCAATTTTTTTAAATACTTCTGGGGTAGCCGCGTCGAGAGAGAGTTTGACTTGGTCGAGCTTGAGAAGAGCATTAAAAACACTTCTATCGTTTAAAGAGGCACTGTTGGAAAGGATCAAGGTTTGAATATCTCCTTTAAGTTTATTGATCTGTTCGATCAGCTCACTTAAAAAGGGATACATTGTCGGTTCACCGTTTGCTGTGATGGTAATAACATCGATATTCGGATGTTTATGGAGTGCCTCTTTTAAATCGGCAGTAATGGTTTCGACAGGTGTTATCGTGTGTTGATGATCCATTGCCGGCATAGGGGCGAGTTCACAATAAAGACAGTCAAAATTGCACTGCTTATGTGAGCTGGAGAGATCGATCCCGAGCGAGACACCGAAACGGCGTGAGTGCACAGGTCCGAAGATGGTAGACATGATTAGGCTTTTTTGCTCACGCGTTGGCATTCAGCAACGAAATGACGGGCATTTTCGACGGGAACATCCGGGAGGATTCCATGTCCCAAATTGAATATATGGCGTTTGCCGCCCATAATCTCTTGAATGGCTTCAACGCATGCGGTTGTTTGTTCTTTTGAGTACAATCGGCACGGCTCCATATTTCCTTGGAGAACATAACGATCTCCCAATTTCTCTTTTGCAAGAGCCATAGGGGTACTCCAGTCAACACCGAATACATCGAAATTGCCGTACACTTGATCCAAAAATGCTGGAATCCCTTTAGGGAACATAAT
>NZ_JAHFAQ010000146.1 GCF_023250475.1 Sulfuricurvum sp.
TAAAAACATTTGTAAAAGCGTTTAAATTCAGCGGGAACACCGCATTCAGTTCCGAAACTCTCTCCGAACTCGTCAAACCGTATGAAGGGAAAGATCTCGGAATTAACGCCCTCAAAGAAGTCGCATCTGTTATTACGAAATATTACCGTGACCACGGTTACTTCGTTGCCCGTGCCTATATCCCGGCGCAGTCCATGGAGAACGGCATTATCGAGATTGCTGTTATTGAGGGAACCTATGGGGCTTTCGATATGAAAAACAGCTCTTTGGTTGAAACCTCTGAAGTGCAGGGATTTATGGATTACCTCAAAGGGGGAGAACTGGTCTCTACCATGAGTTTAGAACGCCAAATGCTTCTGATCAATGACCTCTCCGGCGCTCAAGTGACCAACGCCGAAGTCTATCCCGGAGCGGCAGTAGGGACGAGTGATTTCCGTATCACCGTATCTCCGACTCCCCAATACACAGGATATCTCATCGGTGATAACTACGGCAGCCGTTATACAGGTGAAAATCGTCTAAGCTTCGGCGGAAACATTAACAGCCTAACCGGTATCGGCGATACACTAAGCCTCTCAGGACTTATCTCTAACACTGCCGATCTTAAAAATGCCCGCTTGGGATATGATCGTCCGCTCGGATACACAGGGCTCAAAGGGGGGATCAGTTTCAGTGTGACCGATTACCGTCTTGATGAGATCAGCTACGATGCATTCGGACGTACCAATAGCTACAATGCGTATGTCAGCTATCCTACCATCAAGACACGTGCCCATACCCAAAGTGTAGAAGCTTCCTACGATCATAAAGATATGAAAGATTCCCAACAAGGAGACGAGAGTGTTAAAGCTCTTGACGCACTCACCCTTAAAGCAAGTGATAAAAGCAATACTGCATTCCTAAACCTTCCGGGAAGCCTCAATGCCTCCCTCGGCTATACGATCGGACATTTGGGACTTAAAAACGATAATGCCAAAGCGACCGATGAAACAGGACTCAACACCGGCGGGAACTATACAAAGCTGACGTTCAACGCACTGCACAGCCAATACCTCGTCGAGAACACAACTCTCCAAACAACGTTTAAAGCGCAAAAAAGTTTCGGGAAGAACCTTGATTCAGCCGAAGATATTTCAGTCGGAGGATCTAACGGCGTTCGCTCTTACGAAGACTCTGAACTCAGCGGTGACCAAGGGTATGCCCTCTCGCTTGATCTGATCTATAACCTCCCGAAAATCGAGGATATCAGTCATAACACCAGCATCTTCTTGGATCATGCACGCGTCTGGAAAAACTCGACAACCTTCAACAGTGAAGAGAATGCCCGTACCCTGAATGCCCTCGGTCTCGGATATGCGCTTAACTTTCAAAACTTTGACCTCAAAGCAACCCTTGCACACGGTTTCGGCAGTGAACGCACTCCTACTACCGAAGCCGACATTTCTACCAATTCCAATAAACTCCTTATCCAAGGGATGATGAGATTCTAATCAATTTTCGGGGATTTCCCCCGATTCCTCCTCTAATGAGTGTAATTTTCTTTTTATAAACAGCAATATTTGATCTTATATTTCTTCATGATAAAACCTAAATCAAGCATTTTTTCGCTATAATCAGCCAATTTTTAGTTACAAGGGAATAGGCATGGCTTTCGATAACGAATCGTTCGAAGAAGAAAATTTTGCTGAGATGTTAGAGGCATCTTTCAAAGAGCAAGAATCTACACGCATTACAGAAGGTGAAGTAGTAGAGATCCAAGAGAGTGACAACCGCGCGTTGGTAGGCGTCGGTGAGAAACTCGAAGGGATCCTTTCACTGGATGAAATTCGCGATGCAGAGGGCAAACTTTTGTTCAACGTCGGCGATAAAATTATGGTAATGGTAATGGGTCACTACAATGAGCGTCCAAAAATTTCGTATAAAAAAGTGCTTGAGCAGGAAAAAACGCTCGCATTTATCAATGCACACAAAGAAGATTTTGAATCGGTTGTGATCGAAGCATTGGTTACGAAGAAAAACAAAGGCGGATACCTTTTGGAAGCGGACGATGTCCATTTCTTCCTTCCTCGTTCACTCGCAGCGTTCAAAGAGACGGATCAAGTGGTCGGTAAAACGATCAAAGCGCAAGTGGTTAAAGTTGATGCAGCGGAAGCTTCAATCGTTGTTTCTCGCCGTAAGCTTTTCAATGATGAGCGTAAACGTAAAAAAGAAGTGATCGATGCGTTGATGGAAGAGGATAAAGTTATCCAAGGTACCGTCAAAAAAATTACCAGCTACGGTATGTTCGTTGATGTCGGCGGAATTGACGGGTTGGTTCATTACAATGAAATCAGCTACAAAGGGCCGGTTAATCCGTCTAAACTTTACAAAGAGGGTGATATCGTTAACGTAAAAGCGATTGCGTACGATAAAGACAAGCGTCACCTTTCACTCTCAATCAAAGCGGTTCAATCCGATCCGTGGCAAGAAGTTGAAGAGGCGTTGGAAGAGGGTGATACCATCACCGTTACCGTCAGCAACATCGAACCGTACGGTATTTTTGTTGATCTCGGAAATGACATCGAAGGTTTCCTTCACATTTCTGAAATCACATGGGATAAAAATATTAAACACCCTAAAGATTACCTCACTGTCGGTCAAGAGATCGACGTTGAAGTTATCGAAATCAACTCTAAAACACATAAATTGCGTGTATCGTACAAACGTCTTCAAGCGAAACCTTTCGAAGAATTTACTAAAAAATTCAAAGAGGGTGATATTGTTACTGGAACCGTTACTTCATTGACCGATTTCGGTGCATTCGTTAAAGTCGGCGGAGTAGAGGGATTGTTGCATAACCAAGATCTTTCATGGGACAAAAATGTCAAATGTAAAGAGACCCTAAAAGTGGGTGAAGAGATCGAAGTGAAAATTGCAAAAATCAATGCGGACGATGAGAAAATCTCATTGAACCGTAAATCACTTGAAGAGTCTCCGATCGATCTCTTTGCCGCAAATCATAAAATGAACGAAGTGGTCAAAGCGACTGTTCGTGACGTCAAAGATTTCGGAGTATTCGTTTCATTGGAAGGGGGCGTAGATGCTCTTATCCGTAATGAAGATCTTTATCCTCTTATCGCGGAAGAGCTTGAAATCGGTCAAACGATTGAAGCGGCTATTTTGGTTATCGATGCCAAACGTGACCGTATCCGTCTTTCCGTAAAAAAATTAGAGCGCTTGAATGATCAAAAAATGTTGGACGAAATCAATGATAACGACGCGCACAGCCTTGGTGATTTGATTAAAGACCAATTGAAATAAATTCAATGCGACGTGCTGCTTTTTGGCTGATTCCCCTAATCACCTTTGCGGTAGCACTTTTTATTGTCTTATTTTTGGTTCGGATAAACCCTTCAGTCCCGAAAATGAGTTCTTCCGAGAAGGAGAACGCTGTCGGTTCGTCGGAGGGGCTCAGAGAGAAACTCGGAAGCTGGATCAGCCATTTTTCTACTACTAAAGAGAGCGGATATTTTTATCCGGTGAATGAAGTAACGTTAAAACTTGATGTAAGTGGAGAAAACAGCGCTTTGGACATGTACAGAGTGACTGTGGCACCGAAGAGTACCGACGAACTTTTACAGGTCAAAGAAGAACTGAAAAAAAGCGAACTCCCTTATGAAATGCAAAATAATGAGGAACCTATGCTCCTCACGGTTGATTCAACCGATCAACTCCAGCTTCAGTCTCTTGTAACAAAACTAAAAACCTACCAAATCACGGCGAAATTATCGCCGTATACAGAGGAAAAATAATGGAAAAATTTAAAATTGTTGTATGCGATCATATTCATGAAGAGGGCCTTAATCTTCTTCGCCGTGATGATAAAATTGAGATGATTTTTGCCGCAGATATGGACAAAACTGCCCTTTTGGATGTAATAAAAGAAGCGGATGTCGCCATCACCCGCAGTTCTACCGATGTCAATGATAAATTTATCAATGCCGTCAAAGGAAAAATGAAAGCCATCGTTCGTGCCGGTGTCGGTGTGGATAATGTCGATATTCCGGGATGTTCGAAAGAGGGGATTATCGTAATGAACGTCCCTACGGCGAACACCATTGCCGCCGTTGAGCTTACGATGACCCATATGCTCTCTTGTATGCGTATGTTCCCGTATTCACACGATCATTTGAAAAATCAGCGTATCTGGAAGCGTGAAAAATGGTACGGATATGAGCTTAAAGGGAAAAAACTCGGTGTCATCGGCTTTGGTAATATCGGAAGCCGTGTGGGTATCCGCTCAAAAGCTTTCGAGATGGACGTAATCGCGTATGACCCTTATATCCATCCATCCAAAGCAACGGATGTCGGTGTTAAATATACGACGAATTTCGACGATATTTTATCATGTGACATTATCACGATTCATACTCCGAAAAACAAAGAGACGGTCGGAATGATCGGTGCGGATGAAATTGCGAAAATGAAAGACGGAGTCGTTCTCATCAACTGTGCGCGCGGCGGATTGTATGATGAAGATGCATTGTATGAAGGTCTTAAATCAGGAAAAGTCCGATTTGCGGGGATTGACGTATTTAACAAAGAGCCAGCGATTGATAACAAGCTTCTTGATTTGGATAATATCTGTGTCTCTCCTCACTTGGGTGCCAATACGTTTGAATCTCAATACAATATTGCAGTAGAAGCGGCACAGCAAGCCATCGAAGCGGCAAAAGGGATCGCCTATCCTCATGCTTTGAATTTACCGATTGACGAGTCGAAGATTCCTCCGTTTGTTAAGCCGTTTTTAGAAATGGGGCAGAAGATCGGGTTCTTGGCTTCACAGATGAATAAAGCACCGATCGTTTCGATCAAAGTGAGCGGTCGCGGTGATATCGCCGAGTACGTGAACTCTTTGGCTACTTTTGTTACTGTCGGCGCTTTAGCCGATATTTCGGGTGATACGATCAATTACGTGAATGCCGATTTCGTAGCCAAAGAGCGCGGCATCAAAATCGAGACCGAAGAGTTGCCATCAAGTATCGTCTATAAAAATCTTGTAACGGTAAAACTCACTACCGATAAA
>NZ_JAHFAQ010000147.1 GCF_023250475.1 Sulfuricurvum sp.
TCGTTCAAAGATCGAATTAAACCTGAGCGGGAAGCATTACAGAATATTCTCAGTGCACTCAAACCTACTAAGTTTGATATTATCGACGATGAAAGCGGCTTTTGGGCTGTTATCACCAAATAAGAGGACACCATGAAAATAGGACTATTTTGCCTTAGCGAAAACTACTCCGGCAATGTGCAAGAGAGCATTATGGAACAGCTCCGTCTCGTTGAGTTGGCGGATGAACTCGGATTTGATGAAGTATGGTTCGCAGAACATCATTTCAACGCCTTTAGCGTTATACCCGATCCGGCTGCCATGATCGGCTACGCAGCCGGGCGTACCGGATCCATTCGACTGGGAACGGCGGGATTTCTTACCCCATTTTATCACCCCGTCCGTCTTGCTGAAACCATTGCCATTCTGGACAATATAAGCGAAGGACGGCTTAACGCAGGATTTGCCAAAGGGGGATTTGCCCCTGACACCAAGCACTTCAGCCGTGATCCCAACGAATTACGAGCCTTGATGTTTGAAACCGTAGAGGTTATCGATGATCTCTTGCACAACATCACCCCCACCTCCTACCAAGGGAAGTATATGGAGTTTAACACTGTCCGGATACAACCTAAACCTCTGCAAAAAAAAGTTCCGTTTTTCGTCGCAACTTTTGCCAATCCCGAGACAATCCGCTTTGCCGCACATCGAGGATATGGTCTTTTAATGTCTCAGGGTGCAACGTTGGAAGAGTGCCTAGAGGGACAAAAACTCTATTTTTCCATCGCTGGAGTCAATCCCGAAATCGTATTGATGCGTGTATTTTGCATCGCCGATAGCGCTGAAGTTGCCTATAGCATCTCTCGCCCTTGCATCGATCATTTTGTTAAGTGCATGCGTGCGGCATCATCGGATATTCCGCCGCCAAAATTTAATCGCGAACAATACGATGCCATTCTTACAGAACGCGAAGCTTTCTTCGACGGCCAAAAGTTCTTTGATAACGGCATCATAGGGACTCCGGAGGATTGCTTGAAAACCATTAATACCATTAGAAAGGAGCTTCCAAACGTTCACCTCATTCTCAAGCCTTCATCATCCGACCCGGGTCAGAATCGGTTGATGCTATCACAATTCAATACCCAAATTCGACCCTACATTTAAACTTAAGGAAAAAAAATGAGACAACACCTACTCCTCCTCTCACTGGCAACCGTATCGGCTTTATACGGAGCCGAGGGCGTTTTTGAACTCGGCAAAGTTGCTGTGAGCGATTCAATCGATGGTTCCGGCTCAACCACTACCGTGATTGATGCGCAAGAGATTCAAGACCATGAACGAAAAACAGTCGTAGAAGCCCTCAATCTTCTGCCGGGTACGACCATCCAAAATTTCGGTGCCCGTAATGAACAGATGATTATGATACGAGGATTTGATGTCAAACACGCTCCCCTCTTTATCGACGGTATCCCGATTTCCGTTCCGTATGACGGCTATGTTGATTTCTCCCGATTTACGACGTTCGACCTCTCCGAAATCGAAGTATCCAAAGGTCTTGCGTCACCGCTGCTCGGAGCCAATACCTTTGCCGGTGCGATCAATCTTGTCACCAAAAAGCCGAGTAAAGAGTTTGAAGGGGAAGTCGGAGCAGGATTTTTCAGCGGAAACGGACGAACCGAATATATCAATCTCGGAACCAATCAAGGGAGCTATTACATCCAAGCTTCCGCATCCAAAACCCAGCGTGATACCTATCCCCTCTCCGATGATTTTACCCCGGTACGAACCGTCAATGAAGACGGCGGTGATCGTAACAACGCCTATGCAACCGACAAAAAACTTAATCTAAAAGTGGGATATACCCCCAATGGAACGGATGAATATGCCATCAACTATATTCGTCAAAGCGCCGACAAAGGTGTCCCGCCGGACGTAGCAACAGATTTAACACAAAGAGGCTTTTGGCAATGGCGCTATTGGGATAAACAAAGTCTCTATTTTCTATCCAAAACAGACTTTGGAAACTGGTATCTTAAAAGCCGCGTCTTTTATGACCAATTCCAAAACTCATTGGCGATTTACACCAATAACGGGTTGTATGATACCTTCGCGTACGGCGGAGTCGGTAATCCGAGCTGGTATGACGAATACACCAAAGGATCATCTATCGAGAGCGGGGTAAAACTCACCTCAGACAATACTCTCAAAATGGCTCTCCACTATAAAATCGACGACCATCAAGAGGGGGGAGACAATCAAGCAGCAGTCTATGAGATGAAAGATACCATCAGTTCTCTCGGAATCGAAGATACTCATACGTTTTCCGATGCACTCAAACTTACGGTGGGTGCAAGTTATGACAAAGAAAAAATCGATATAGCTCAAAACACCCAATACGGCAAATCCAACACCTCCTATTACAACGACGGTTCCGGTGTCAGCCAAAACACGACAACCGGATATACAACCGACCAAGAGTTTTCTCATGGGGATACCTCGTCATTTAATCCCATGATCAAACTGGATGGGAAAATTGATGACTCCTTGACTTGGTATGGGGGTATTTCAGGCAAAAGCCGTATTCCGTCGATCAAAGACCGCTATTCGTTCAAATTTAATACGTTTGTCCCAAATCCTGCGCTGGATGTTGAAAAAACAATCAACTACGAAGTAGGCGGAACCAAATCTGTGGGGACGGCATCATTCAGCGGAGCTTTGTTTTACGCGGATGTAAGCGATTACATTCAAAGTGCCTATATACCTCTGTGGTATAAAAAGAATCCTGCTACTTACACTCAACAGCAACAGCTTCAAAATGTCGGAAAAGTGACCCAAAAAGGGTTTGAACTATCCGCGGTATACGCACCGATCGAATCGCTTTCGTTAGAAGGGAGCTACACCTATCTCAAAATGACCAACGAGTTAGACGAGAGCCAAAAAATCACCGATGTGCCGAAAGAAAAATTCATCGCTACCGTTGCCTATACTCCAATTGAGAATTTTACCTGGTTCACTACCTATGAATATAATTCGGAACGTTACGCCTCTGTCGGTACGACCGGAACCGCGCCAAACACAAAAAATATCTATGACACAACCGGATGCGTATCGGTGTGGAACACCAAAGCCACCTTGCGCGCAACCAAAGCGGTCTCGTTTGATTTCGGGATTAATAATATATTTGATCGTAACTATTACTACAGCTACGGTTATCCGGAAGCAGGACGTAGTGTATTCGGCAATGTCCGTTACAAATTTTAATCACCCTCGGGGAGTCGATCTCCCCGATATTTCAGTATAATAATGACTATTCAGGAGACACCATGTTTTTAGAACCGATCAATTTTGCCCAAATGTACCGCGAACACAAAGCTACCACCGACTTCAAATGTAAAAGCAGCAGCGATTGGGATGAAAAATCTGCCGATATGGCAGTATCAATGATCAACAGCCCCTATGTTAACGACTTCCTCTCCCGTATGAACATCACCGGAGATGAAGTCGTTTTGGACATCGGATGCGGCCCGGGAACACTGGCCATCCCTTTGGCCAAATTGGTTAAAGAGGTGATCGCTATCGACTTCTCCGCCCAAATGCTCGAAGAGCTGAAAGCCTATGCTGCGCGTGAGGGGATAACTAATATTAAAACATATCATATCGGTTGGGACGATGACTGGAGTTGCTTGCCGCAGATCGATATCGTCGTCGCTTCTCGATCCATGGAAGTTGCCGATATCGATGCGGCACTCGCCAAAATGTCCGCTCATGCGCTCAAGGCGTGCTATCTCACCTACAAAGTGGGGGGAAGTTTCGTCGATATGAATATCCTGGACTTCATCGGCAAAAAGGTAAAAACCAAACCCGACTACTGGTACATCCCGATCCTCCTCTATGCGCAAGGCTACCTCCCCCGCATTGATTACATCGAAACAGGTCGCGGGAGTGTCCGAAGCGGCAATGAAGATGAGTTTGTCGAATCGCTGATCTGGAGCGTTCATGAATTGAGCGAAGAGCAGCAAACCAAAGCCCGTGAATACTACCGTGAAGTGATTATTGCCCAAAACCGCCCTCCCCGAGCCGTGAATTGGGCATTTATCGGTTGGGAAACCTCAAAATGATTACCCTCAGCGACGCAGAGCTCGAATCGCTTCTCGCTGAAGATGTCCCCTACGGTGATCTAACCACGGCATCGTTGGGAATCACCGACCAGCGTGCCCGCATCACCTTTTCCACCCGTGAGCGTCCGCTCGTTATCTCCTGTACCGAAGAGGCGGTACGGCTGTGCGGACTCTACGGCTTGGAAATCGACGGTTTCGTCAAATCGGGGACTTTGGTTCCGCCCAAAAGTATCTTTCTCGAAGCGCACGGAGAAGCAGGGAATATCCACCGTATTTGGAAGAGTGTCCAAAATCTCCTTGATTACGCGGGCGGCATCTCGACCTATACCCGCGAAGCGGTACTCTTGGCCCGTAGTATCAATCCTGATATAGTGGTCGCCACTACCCGAAAAACGACCCCGTTTACGAAAAAAATAGCTATCAAAGCGGTCGAATCGGGCGGCGGTGTGGCACACCGTTTGGGACTTTCCGAATCGATCCTGGTGTTTGATTACCACCGCGTATTTTTCCCCTCCGAAGAGGCATTTGAAGAAGCGCTCAATAAAACCAAAAAAGCCAACCCTGAGAAAAAGATCGTCATGGAAGCGGCTGATGTTGCCGAAGCGCTTAAATTTGCATCTATGGGGGCTGACATCCTTCAGCTCGAAAAGTTTCCCCTATCCAAGCTCTCCGACGCCGTCCAAATCATCCGCGCCGAGCATCCCCCTATTACATTGATCGCTACGGGTGGAATCAGTGCCAAGAATATAGCCGAATACGCAAGTACGGGTGTCGATATGATCGTCACATCATCCCCTTACAGCGCACAACCTGCCGATATCAAAGTGAAAA
>NZ_JAHFAQ010000045.1 GCF_023250475.1 Sulfuricurvum sp.
TATCGATATTGGGGAGGTAAATTTTAATGGAAATTCAATTAGAGCATTTAAACCTTATTCCCAAAATATTTCAGATCATGGAAACCATGTACGAAGAATTGAAAACGGTGCAGGCGAAACGGTGGTTAAACGTTAAAGAATTAGCTGAATATCTCGGTTACTCAAAAGATCGCATTTATAAGATCAAAGATGAACACATGTTAGAGGGAATCCACTTTTACAATAAAACGGGTAAAATTTTATTTGACAGGTTCGCAATAGACGATTGGGTGAAAGGAAACGACACTCATGAACCTCGTGAATCGAAGCGGGATATTGTGGATCGACTTTTATCATCAATCTGAACGGATTAGACGTTCACTAGGATTGACCGATACAAAGGCGAACCGCAAATATGCTCAAATGAAAATAATCCCTGAACTGCTTTATAAGCTCAATTCGGAGGAGTTCTTTGAAAAAGAAAATACAAAAACAAAAATTCCGATTTTTAGCGAATACGCTGAACAATCGTTTGCATTGCATAAGTACCGAAGAAAACCGACAACACATCATGATTATTACAATGCGTACAAAAAACACATCCTCCCTTATTTTGGTAAGAAGAAGTTAGATGAAATTAAACCCTCGGAAGTGTCTATTTGGCAAAACATGCTGATTGAAAAATTTGAGATTGGTGTGCGACGGGTTAAACAGTTACGGACTATTTTAGCGGTGATTTTTGAAGATGCGTATAAGGATGAGATTATCAGTCGTAATCCAACACGCTTGGCAACCACTTTGCCCAAAAGTCAGTTAGGTAAAATAGAAGCCTTTTCAATGGAAGAGATACAAAAAATATTTTCTGTTGCAGATGGGCAATTTCGTAACTTTTATGCGGTTGGTTTCTTCACTGGAATGCGAACCGGAGAGATCATTGGACTGAAATGGAAAGATATTGATTTCGAAAATAGAGAAATTAATATTGAACGTACTGTTGGTCGAGGTGTTGAATCTGCTCCAAAAACGATTGGAAGTGTTCGCACGATTGATATGCTCGATCCTCTTGTCTCATTTTTGAAAGATCAATTTGAGATCACGGGAGATCAAAACGCGTATGTGTTTATGACATCCAATAACGGTCATTTCTTTGACTCTAAAAATATTAGAGATCATGACTGGAAAAAGACTCTTATAAATGCGGGTATTAAGTACCGAACGATTTATCAGATGCGCCATACATTTGCGACGATGATGATATTTTGTGGGTGTCAAATATGTTAGGACATACAACTGCAAAGATGACATTAGAGCGTTATGCAAGGTATATTAAACGTAAAGATAAACATAGAGCAAGATTTTTAGAAAAAAGTTTTGGTCACAATTTGGTCACAGTAGAAGAAAGAGTTTGACGAAGTCCCTATTAATAGGGGTTTATCGACCGATGGTGCGGATGAAAGGACTTGAACCTTCACACCTTGCGGCACCAGATCCTAAGTCTGGCGTGTCTACCAATTTCACCACATCCGCGCACGTAAAAATAAAGTCTAAGGTGGTACGCCCTAGAGGATTCGAACCTCTGACCGATGCCTTAGAAGGGCATTGCTCTATCCAGCTGAGCTAAGGACGCATGAGTGTATATGGTGCGCCCGATAGGGTTCGAACCTATAACCTACGGATCCGAAGTCCGTTACTCTATCCAGTTGAGCTACGAACGCACAATCGCCTTCTAAAACATCGTGTATCAAAGGTGTTTCAAACCAGAAACAAATGGGGTGGGTGATGGGGATCGAACCCACGACCCTCAGAACCACAACCTGATGCTCTAACCGACTGAGCTACACCCACCATCTGTAATAAAGAATCTGTTTGAAATGATACAAAAAAAGAAAAAACATGGTCGGGGCGAGAGGACTCGAACCTCCGGCCCCTTGGTCCCAAACCAAGTACTCTAACCAGACTGAGCTACGCCCCGACCTTCATCTAATCAAACCCAAGTGAGCTAATTAGTGAGGCGAAATTATAGTCGAAAATAAAAGAATTGTCAAGACTTCCGCGTAACCGAGTTAAACGTATCGGGTATCTTTTACTCTGTATTGAATATAAAAAGGAGAAAGAGGATCAAAAATTAAGTATAATTGACTCTAATTGTACGGCAATATTGAGTTGAGGATGGGGAATGAAGGGAATATTTAGGAAAAAGGATATGAGCGGCACTAACGGAGAGTTCCATCGCAGCCTCGGTCTTATGGACGTGACGTTTATCGGTGTGGGAGCCGTTATCGGAGCCGGTATTTTTGTCATTACGGGTCAGGCGGCAGCGACGATGGCGGGGCCTGCAATTGTGCTCTCATTTTTGCTCGGTGCCGTGATGATCGGGATTACAGCGCTGATTTATGCGGAACTCAGCTCTGCATATCCAGTTGCGGGGAGTGCCTATAGTTTTACTTTCGCTTCATTGGGAGAAGTGTTTGCATGGTTTGTAGGATGGAACCTGCTGCTTGAATACGGGGTTGCTACGGCCGCAGTTGCTACGGGATGGTCCGGATATTTGCGCCGTTTTCTGGAGAACAGTATGGGGCTTCACATTCCGCAAGCGCTTAGCGGCGCCTATAATCCGAGTGCAGGAACCTATATTGATATCAGTGCATTCGGGATCATTTTAGCGATTTTTGTCCTTCTTGCTATCGGAATCAAAGAGAGCGCAAAGGTGAATACGGCGATTGTAATGATCAAGCTTGCGGTTTTGGTCACTTTTGTGGTGGTTGGACTGCCGCACGTTGATTTTCATAATCTCTCAAACTTTTTCCCGTTCGGCTGGGAGGGGGTATGGCATGGTGCTTCGTTGATTATTTTCGCCTATTTGGGATTTGATGCGATCAGTACGGTAGCGGAAGAGACGAAAAATCCCGAACGTAATATCCCTCTGGGACTGATTCTTTCCCTGGCGCTCTCGGTGGTATTTTTTATCCTAGTCAGTTTTACCCTGACGGCAATCGTTCCGTATCAGGAGCTTAATGTTCCCGACGCACTTGCATTTGCCCTTTACAAAGTCAATGAGCCGTTTGCAGCGAATGTTATCGCATTGGGCGCGGTTATTACGATTACCACCGTTATGATTGTTATGGGACTCGGATTTACCCGCATCTTTTTTGCCCTTGCACGCGATGGACTTCTCCCTAAAACGTTCAGTGAAATTCACCCGAGATTCAACACCCCGTATAAAGCGACCATTATCGGCGGCATCTTGCTTAGTGTGATGGCGGGGCTTGTTCCTCTTAAAACGTTAGCGGAATTGGTCAATATCGGAACCTTGTTCGCTTACTTAATGGTAGCGGTTGCAATTATCGTATTGCGTCGTCAAAATATTATTCAGCCGGTATTTAAAATTCCTGCGTTTAAAATCCTCATGCCGCTCAATTTCATCTTGATTATTTTTATGATGGCGGGATTGCCGTTTGAAACGTGGCTCCGTTTTATCGGATGGTCGATGATCGGAATGTTGATTTATGCTTATTACAGCAATAAAAGATCAAAGGCAGAATGATGACAGTATCGCTCTGGCGTCAGGTTTTGACACTCCCCGTTATCGTTATTGCGATGGGATATTTTGTTGATATTTACGATTTGATCCTTTTCGGGGTTGTTCGGGTCGAGAGTTTGACCGAACTGGGACTCGATAAAGAGGCGATTACCCTATGGGGTTCCTTTATTCTTAATGCCCAAATGGGGGGGATGCTGATCGGCGGAATCCTCTGGGGAATTTTGGGAGATAAAAAAGGGAGGCTTTCCGTCCTCTTTGCCTCGATTATCCTCTATTCGGTGGCGAATTTGCTGAATGCGTTTGTTACCAATGTCGAGCAGTATGCGCTGCTGAGATTTATTGCCGGTATCGGTTTGGCGGGAGAGCTTGGTGCCGGGGTGACGTTGGTGGCTGAAATTCTCCCTAAAGAGCTGCGCGGATACGGAGTCATGAGCATAGCGGCGTTCGGCGTACTTGGGGTTGTTGCCGCCAATATTGTTGCTGAAAACTTTGCATGGCGGAACGCCTATATTTTGGGAGGCGTTCTCGGATTTTTGTTATTGGTTCTACGATTTCGGGTCAGAGAATCGGCGATGTTTGAGCACCATGCGAGTGATGATGTGAAGAGAGGCCATTTTTTCGCCCTTTTTACTCACAAAAAACTTTTCAGCAAATATATCAAAGCGATTGTTATCGGTATGCCGCTGTGGTATGTCGTCGGTATTTTGGTGATGTTCTCTCCTGAATTTGCAAAAGCGCTTGCGATTGATGGGGAGGTGAGTGCGGGTACGGCATTGATGTATACCTATATCGGTCTTTCGGTGGGAGATTTGGCAAGCGGATATCTATCTCAGCAGCTTAAAAGTCGTAAACGTGCCTATACGATTTTTATGGTTTTATCGGGAATAAGTGTCCTTTATTACTTTACCCTCTCGGGTGCGAGCGCGCAATCTTTTTATATCGCTGTATTTTTATTGGGTCTTTTCTGCGGCTACTGGGCCCTTTTTATTACGATGGCTGCAGAGCAGTTCGGAACGAATATCCGTGCGACCGTGGCAACGACCGTTCCCAATTTCGTTCGCGGTTCGGTCGTCCCGATTACGTCAAGCTTTATGCTTTTGAAACAGAGCATGGGCGTTTTGGGTTCAGCCGCGATAGTGGGCAGTGTCGTGTTTACGATCGCTTTGGTCGCCCTTTATTTTACACGTGAGACGTTTCATGAGGATTTGGATTATATAGAAGTGTGATGTACTTTTCTCTTTAGAGAGAAAAGTACCAAAAATGCATATCGTGATCCAAGAACGCTCGTTCCTATCGGCACTACTGCCTTCGGAACGGCGCTAGGTATTGGATCACGGGGATTATTATGTGAGATTAAAAATTGCAAGCGATTTTGAGCCTACTGCTGAAGTAAACTCAGCGTTAGCGTAGCCTAGCGGGGCTTTGCTCCGTAGGCGTACAAAATCAGAATTGTATCATTCCATCAACCGGTGAACTTGCCGTTGCATACGGGCGTTTCGGAATCCGTCCCGCCAAGTAACTGAGTCTTCCTGCAATTACCGCATTTTTCATCGCTTCCGCCATCATCATCGGATTTTGAGCCTGAGCAATAGCGGTATTTGTCAAAACACCATCAGCTCCGAGCTCCATCGCTAACGCCGCATCAGATGCGCAGCCGATCCCCGCGTCCACGATAATAGGCACTTTGACCGCTTCACGTACAAACACGATGTTATATTTATTTTGAACTCCGAGACCTGAACCGATCGGAGCGGCGAGAGGCATGATCGCGTGAGCACCCGCATCTTCGAGACGGCGAGCCATGATCGGATCATCCGAGGTGTATGCCATGATCGTAAAGCCATCCCTCGCTAATACTTCACAGGCTTTGATCGTCTCCAAGACGTCGGGATAGAGGGTTTTTTGGGTGTCGCCGATCACTTCGAGTTTGATCAAGTCGATTCCTGTTGCTTCACGGGTAAGACGAAAGAGGGTAATTGCCTCTTCCGCCGTCGTGCATCCCGCCGAGTTTGGCAAAAATTTCACATTGGTACCGGCAAAGGTATCGCGAAGATTCGGCTCATTCGGATTGGTGATATTGAGACGGCGCACGGCGACGGTGATAAGCTCCGATCCTGAAGCTAACGTTGCCGCTTTAGTCGTTTCGAATGAGTCGTATTTTCCGCTGCCGACGATAAGACGGCTTCCGAGAGTATATTTGCCTATTTGTAATGTATGCATCTATGAATCCTTTAGAATTTTTACTACGCTGAGAGGGAGAATCTCATGTTCAATCTCGCGAATTTTAGCCGAAAATTCTTCTAAAGAATCGGATGAATTTTTGGTAAAACTTTTTTGCAAGATTATGTCACCGCCGTCGAGTTCATCGGTTACCCAATGGACGCTGACTCCGCATATTTTTTCATCGCTCTCGAAACTCCGCTCAATAGCGCGGGCACCTTTGAATGCGGGTAGGAGTGCGGGATGAAGGTTAATGGAACGAATCTGCGAGGTGAAGACGGGGGTTAGAATCCGCATAAAGCCGCAGAGGACGACAAGATCAGGATTGTAGTCTTGAATGAGGCTAACCAGAGCTTCATCGTAGCGCTCTCGATTGTCAAAATCCCGATGATCAAGAATTTCGACGGGGATGCCGGCCGTTTTGGCTTTAGTAATACCTCCCGCCTCAGGGTTATTGGTAATAGCACAGACCAGGCACGCGTGTTTGAGATGAATTTTTTCGATCAGGTTGGCGAGGTTGGTCCCTTCGCCGCTAAAGAGGGCAACGATCTTTTTCATAAAGAGGAGATTCTTTCTATAAGGTCAAATGGGGTTAGCGCATAGTTGTTTTTATCAAATTGTCGAGCGGCAAGGGTATGGGCAAGGGAGCCTTGAATTGCCGAATCTACAGGGCTGTTTCCTTGAGCCAACAATGCACCGATAAGACCGCTGAGAACATCTCCGCTTCCCCCTTTGGCGAGTGATACGGTTCCGAGCGGATTGATAAAAAACTGCTCTCCTTGCCCGATGATTACGTTAGACCCTTTAAGCACCAGCACGGCGTTCGGATAGGCGGCACAGAATTGTTCCGCATAGGTAAATCGGTCGTTTTGCAATGTGGTGACATCGATATCGGCAATACCGCACACATGTAATATTTGGGTGAACTCTTTGGGATGAGGGGTGAGGACAATATTTTCACGCTTTAAGAGTTGACCAAACATCGGGTGATAAAAAATATCGGCATCCAAAACGAGCGGGAGGGTATTGTCCAACAGACGAGACAGCTCATCGTCACAAAACTCTACCCCTAGTCCCATGCCTAAGGCGATAGCCGCAGTAGTGGAGGGGATAGTATGGCTTTGCATCAGTTCATAAGGGATCGCAACATTTTCATTGCTGATTAGGCTGACTAATCCCGTTCCGAAACGGAGGGCGGCTGAGCCTGCAATGACCGATGCTCCGATTTTTTCGCCGCAGACGATCGCCAAATGGCCGAAGTTTCCTTTGTGGGAAGAGGTTTTAAGTCTAATGGGGAGTGATAAATCCTTGGCTTCCAACAGATGCCATGCGGAAGGGGTTTCATACCGGGTTCGATGCACTCCCAAATCTGCGACGAGAATTTCGCCGCAAATCTCTTTGGCACCATCACTGAATAGTGAGCGTTTGAAGCTTCCCATAGTCACTGTGATATCGGCATGAAAAACATGGGTGTCAAATGTGCCGTCGGGATAAAGTCCGCTGGGGACATCGCATGCGATTTTGCATCCGTTCATCTTGTTCATTAATACCAATGCCTCTATCGCGGTAGGCCCGAGGGGGCGGTTTAGCCCCGATCCGAACAGCGCGTCCACAATAACGTCATACTCTTCTTCTATCGGGGCATGTTTCAGTCCCAATGCCTCGGCACGTTCACGCTGAAGATGGGCAAGCGGGGAGCTCGCACCGAAAGGGATATGGATACCGATACGGTAGTCCCCCTCCAGCAATCGTGCGAGCGCCAAGCCGTCAGCTCCGTTGTTTCCGCTGCCGCAGATGATAAGGAGAGATGACTTTAGACGGAAGCGTGAGCGGATGAGGTGTGCCATTGCGAGTGCGGCATGTTCCATCATCAGCTCTTCGCTGAGGGCAAATTTTGTAACGCTGCGCTGATCCAGAGTGGATACGTCAAGGTAAAGATTTTGCATAAACAGACACCAGTTTTAAAGGGTTAATGAGCTATAATAGCTTTATGAACAATGATTATATCGCAATAGCCAAAAACACACTTGAAATTGAAGCGCAGGCTCTCATAGAGGGGTCAGAACGTCTTGGAGAAGAGATAATTCGTGCCGTGGAGATGATCTTAGCGTGCAAAGGTAAACTGGTCATTACCGGTGTGGGAAAATCGGGGCTGATCGGGGCAAAAATCGCCGCGACATTTGCCTCGACGGGAACACCGAGCTTTTTCCTCCATCCCACCGAAGCATTGCACGGCGATTTGGGGATGATCGGTCGGGATGACGCGGTATTAGCCATCAGTTACAGCGGTGAGAGCCCGGAACTCAGCTCCATCCTCCCTCACATCAAACGATTCGATATCCCCCTTATCGGGATGACTCGAAACGCAGATTCTACGCTCGGACGTTTTAGCGATGAGGTGATCAATATCAATGTCACTCATGAAGCGTGTCCTCTCGATATCGCTCCGACCTCTTCAACGACGTTGACGTTGGCGATGGGGGATGCGCTCGCGGTGTGTCTGATGAAGGCGCGAAATTTTCAAAAAGAGGATTTTGCTTCGTTTCACCCCGGCGGTGCTTTAGGAAAACGCCTTTTTGTAAAAGTGTCCGATTTGATGCGAACAACCGACCTTCCGATCGTGGATGAAAATACCCCGCTCAAAGAGGCGATTTTAAAGCTTAGCGAAGGGCGTTTGGGGACGGTGATGCTCACTGACGCAGAGGGGAAACTCTCAGGGTTGCTGAGTGATGGCGACATCCGTCGTGCATTGATGAGTGAATCGTTTTCGCTTGATTCCTCAGCAAAAGAGTATGCGACAAAAAACCCTCTGGTGCTCGATGATGCGACAATGCTCGCCTCTGATGCGCTGGTGTTGATCGAAGAGAAAAAAATACAGTTGTTAGTCGTCACCGATAAAGATCGTCTTATCCAAGGTGCATTGCATCTTCATACACTCGTGGAAGCAGGTATCTCATGATGCGTTTAAACAAATATATTGCCCACTATTCAACCTACTCTCGTCGTGAAGCCGATCAGGCGATTTTGGACGGATATGTACGAATCGATGGAGAAATCGAAACCAATCCTGCCATTCAGGTTGATGAGCGTCATGCCAATGTCATGATTAGCGGAAATAAGATTGTTCCGAATGATCAGTTTACGGTGATCGTTTATAACAAACCGCGCGGCGAATTGGTGACGAAAAAAGATCCTCAAGGGCGTAAAACGATTTACGATTCGCTCGCAAAACAATATCGCCACTATATTCCTGTGGGACGGCTCGACTTTGCCTCTGAGGGTTTATTGCTTCTCACTGATGCGTCTCGTGTTGCGACGGCGTTGATGACGTCGAAAATGGAACGGGTCTATAAGATTAAGATCAAAGGGCCTGTTACCGATGCGATGAAAGTTGCCATGGGAGAGGGATTGGAGCTCGAAGATGCGAGTGCCGGTGCGCATGAGTATGCACCTGAGGGACCGATGAGCTTCGCCCCTTTTTATGCTTACCAAGTGCAAAAAGACCAAGGGGATTACTCGATCCTAAAAGTCGCCATCGGAGAGGGGCAAAATCGTGAGCTTCGCCGATTTTTCGCCCATTTCGGTGCGGAGATCGTGGATCTAAAACGTCTCAGTTTCGGAGGGATAGAGCTCAATAATCTTCCAACCGGAAAAGTACGCTTTTTGGAGCGAAGTGAGTATTCAAATCTGCGAGAGTTTTTGGATGCCGTAGAGAAAGCGGAGAAACAAAAACAAAAGGGTGAGAAAAAAGCTCCGAAAGTGTTCGAAAAATCAGAATCGAAGCCCGTCAAAAAAACATTTGTCAAAGACAAAGCAAAAGCGAAGTCGAAGCCTTCCAATGAGCCTTTCGGCACCAACAAATACAAACCGGAAAAAAAATTCGCAAAAGGTGAGCATAAAAAATGAAAACACTAAAATTTCCAACCAGTCATAAAACACAATTAATGGACATCAGTTCCGAAGTCAAAGAGGCCGTTATTACCTCGGGGATCAAAGAGGGAATCTGTGTTGTTTTTACTCCGCATACGACAGGGAGTGTCTTTTTGTTTGAGAATGCCGACCAAAATCTTCGTCGTGATTTATTAGCGGCGCTCTCTAAGGTTATCCCCAACGATGTTCAATACGCTCATGTCGGAAGCAATGCAGCGGCACATCTCAAGTCATCCCGTATGGGCGCATCGGTCAGTATCCCGGTTCATGACGGACGTCCGATGTTCGGAAAATGGCAGGGTGTTTTCTTCGGGGAGTTTGACGGTCCCCGTCAAGAGCGCGAAGTGATCATCAAGGTTATCGCAGGTTAATCGTGGCCGATTTTACCTACCTTTTGCGTCCAAAAAAATTTGATGATGTGCTAGGTCAGGTTCATCTTTGCTCTCCGGACGCTCCGTTGCGTTCACTTTGCGAGGGCGGCAATCTTACCCACTCTTTTTTTTACGGCCCTCCCGGCTGCGGCAAGACAACCTTGGCACGAATCATTGCGGATGTGATGGGTCTGCCGTTTTACGAATTTAATGCCACATCGCTCAAAATCGAGCAGCTTCGCAAAATTTTTGACCAATATGAAAACTCACTCACCAAGCCTTTGGTTTTTATCGATGAGGTTCATCGTCTTGCAAAGAACCAGCAGGAAGTGTTACTCCCCGTTATGGAAAAAAACAGTGTGTTAGTGATCGGGGCATCGACGGAGAATCCCTATTTTAGCTTGACTGCAGCAATGCGATCACGCTCGTTGTTGTTTGAACTCCATTCCATCGGTTTTGACGCGTTAGAAGATTTGTTAGTCAGTACCTCGGTTGAAATGGATGAGGAAGCACGAGAGTATTTGATTGCCAGTTCGGGAGGTGATGCACGCGCAATGCTCAAACTTCTCGAAGTTGCCTCTGCGTTGAACAAACCGATTACCCTGTCCCTCTTAAAATCACTCCGCCCTGCGGCACAGTCTCTTGGGAGTTCTGAGGCGGGAGTCCATTACGATCTCGCTTCCGCCCTTATCAAAAGTATCCGAGGTTCCGATCCCGATGCGGCGATCTATTACCTTGCACGCCTTATCGAAGGGGGAGAACCGCCCGAATTTATTGCACGACGTCTCGTGATCCTCTCTTCCGAAGATGTCGGGAATGCCAATCCTCAAGGGTTGACTTTGACAACCTCGGCGATGATGAGCGTGAAACAGATCGGCTATCCCGAAGCGCGTATAATCCTCGCACAAGCGGTGATCTATCTGTGTGCATCACCCAAATCAAATACGGCGTATAATGCGATCAACGCCGCGCAGAGCGCCGTTAAAAACGGAGTGATCCTCGATATCCCTGAACACCTGCGCCAACAGCACAAAGGATATTTGTATCCGCATGACTTCGGCGGATGGGTAGAGCAAAAGTACCTCTCAAAACCCCTCAGATTTGTCGAGTTTAAAAACAGCGGTTACGAAGCGAAGATGGGGGAGTGGATCGAGAAAGTGTGGGGAAATAAAGATTGATAGAATTAGCCGTAAGTGTCAATTTTTGCCTTATTCGCATCCGCCATATCGAGAGTGCTCATGCCGCTTAAAAAATAGGGATTTTGAGCAAACAGTTCTTTTAGGTAGAGATCCTGCTTAAGGGATATTTTTTGTTGCACTTTTTCCTCATCCTCCGAGAGGATACTATATAAGCCGATATTATGATTTTGGAGGCGAGATTCATCGTTTAGCGTAGAATTCTCTGCTAGCATATGATCGTGAAATGCTTGGGTGTCATCAATAATTTGTTGCTTATAATTGGAACCGAATTCGTCGCTTAACCCCTCAGCTAAGGTAACGGTACCATCGAGGTTTGCGTCCATTTGGAGGGTGTGGTCAAGTTCTTTTTCGACCGTGTTTTCAAATTTGGCATATTGTGCTGTCGTGATGTTTCGGTGGTAAATATTATCTGTTTCAAAGAGGTGGTGCGCGTCGGGTGCGCGACCCAGACTTTGATAGTTAGCTCCCATCACTGTATTCACTTGAACTAATTTTTTCCCAATGTAATCATAGTCTTTTTGGCGTTCGAAACCGATGGTCAGAGCTTGTGCTTCATCCCCCTCGATTTTACCATTTCTATCGGCATCCGCTTTTTCGTAGCCGCGATCTACGCGGATATTCTGCATCCAGCCAGCGACAAAATTTTCCGCCTTGCCGTTTAGTCGTAGCACTCCGTCATTCCGCTCAAAAAAGTTGTTGCTATCGCCGAATTTCTCCTTGAGATTGTCGATGGTCTTTTTGGAGAGGTCGAAGATGAGGATTTCACCGCTTCCCATCGGATCACGGATCGCGACGAGTTGTGTCATATCATCCGTGGAACCGTCGGAGTGGGTGATGTATGTGTGTTTAGAAGAATCGACGGACAATTTTTCGCTCTGTAGTTCATCGAGAGTGAGTTTTTCAAAACCACTAGCCGATGAACGGTAGACATCTCCCTCAACCGTTACTTTCGTCGGTTCCTTTTTGAGTTGCTGTAACTCATCGGATGTATGAACTTTGGACGGTTTCGTTTGATACGGTATGTTATGAAATGCGGATGGAGAAACGGAAATTCCCATAGCCTACTCTTTACAGTTACTTAGGCGATATATCGGATAATTAGAAAAAAGCTAAATAGAGGGATATGGTTTTTGTATCGAGCACGGAAGGACAGGGTATAGTGAATTGTGTATACTGATATATTAAAAACATAAAAAAACTGAATTTATTTTTTTGGAATTAAAATTGCTTATCATTACGGAACACACTGGAGCGTCATTATGATCGTCACATCAGCAACTCAAACTGGGTATACACCAGCGACAAACAAAACAACGGCGACTAAAGCTACTTCGGCTTATGAGAGTGTAACGCCTACAACTACACAGCAAATGGACCAAAAAGCTGAAATACAAAAGAAAGAAGAACCTACAAAAGCAACGGCAGAGGTTCAAAATGAAACTCAAGAACCCATAATAACGACACAGCAAGAGATAGAAATAAAACAACAAGCAGCCCAGACAACGAGCGAAACAGAAGAGAGTCCGCTTGCTAAGGCTATACAAGAGAGTTCGCAAACGCAAAGCGTAGAGGAGACAAAAGCCACGGGAAAAATCGCTGAAATGGAGGAAAAGTATAAAGATGTTTATACTCCTGTTCCAGAGACATACTCAAAAGCCGATGAAGAACTCCAAACGCGTAAAATTTATGAAGCTTATCCCGATTATATAGATTTTCGTGAGTTTTTAAAAATTGTAGATAGCTACTATGATGAGTTAGGTGGAGTAAAAATGGAGTTAGGGAAAACACCAACACAAGACCAAATAGATAAACAAAAAATAGCTTTTGACAAAGCTTATGAACTATTTGGTGGGGAAGAAAAGTTTACTGCCATGCAAAAAGGTGCTATGGAAATTATGAAAAAGTACCCAGTAAATACATTGGGGAAAGATGAACGTGTTCATAACGCAACAGAGTTAGCCCGCTTTACTAATGCAGCAGTTTATGAAGGTTTGGAACAAGGTAAAACAATTGAAGAAGCTAGAATATATGCAGCGAATTTAACATCATCTTGCATGGATACAAGCTATACGACAATAAATTTCTTAGAAACACTCATAAAAGCCGGACGGGCTGATCCTGATGCACTAAAGTGGTTTTTGGACAAAGATGAAAGATATTATCCGAAAAATCCAAATGATATAGATTTTAATGCTACCAATAACCAAACTATGGATTTAAGAAAATATGGGATAGAGGGAAGTTGGGAATATTATGAAAAACCTGAAAATCAAAAGGGAATGATTGCAGAGATAGAGAAAAAAATAGGTCAATTCAATTTTATGTTAAATAATGAAAATCTCATAAAAGACGCTTATAGTAAACTTGTTGCTGATGCTCAGAATCTTGGAAATAATGCAGGTTATAAAAACTTGATTAACGATGATTATATGCCTAGAATGGTAGACGGGCTGAATATTTTCAAAAACTATAAAATCTATGACAATTAGGTCGAAGGACTCATTATGATTGTCACATCAGCCACTCAAACTGGGTACACACAAACGACAAACAAAACTACGGCGACTAATGCCACTTCGGCTTGTGAGAGTACAACAACTACGCAAGCAGTATCTCAACCCGATACAACTTCTTCAGCATCAACCGCGCAAACTACGTTAGCCACCATTTCTACCAAATGGGGATTCAAGGTCGATGAAAATGGCTTTTTTGGAACGGATTTTAATAAAGTGGCTGGTATTCCGGAAAATGTAAAAATACATCAGACCATGATGGACATAGCGGAAAAGTATACTGCTGCACGAGGCGATGGTATGGATTCTCTAAAAGTTTTTTCAAGAGTATGGACTTTATATTCAACAATTGCAGGAGATACCCTCGACCCATCCGGTACAGGGTATATGACGCAACAAGAAGCTGCCGCTATGCCGAAATCTTATGTCTCGAAAGGGAGTCTTACTGATGGCATTGTGAGTGTACAAAAAAATATGGATCAATGGAATGCGATGTCAAAAATTGCAGCTGATGTTGATAATGCCACAGACGGTTTGTTAAATACTGGATGGAAAGGTTTTATGGCATTTGATGGAGTATCAGGACGAGATAATAATGGAGAGACCGCATTTTATGGAAGTCGAGAAGTTTTTGAACTTCATGCTGGTACCAAATATGAAGAAAAAGAATCGGATGATAAACTTGCTGTTGGCGAATTGTTTGGAGCTTTTTTTTACAAAAGAGTCGACGAGGAAACTAATTCCTATAATATGGACAATAATAACACTAGCATGAGTGGAGTTCAATATAACGGTTCTGTGAAAGCGACTAAGGCCTATTATGAATTTTTGAAGAGCGGACAAGATATTAAAACCTATATATCGAACACAAAAGGGAAAGATTATCTCGAAGAATTTTCAAATAGAATCTCCAGATTGCCCAATGGTGAGATTGATACCGATCTTGCCGATAAGTTTTTTGAAGAGTTAGATAAATCACTACAAAATCAACGTGCGCAATATCAAGCCAATAGCTACCCATCTTTGGACGCATCAACATCAAAAACAGCTGCTGATTTAACTGATAATGGATCATTAGGTCAGCTTTCACAAATGTATCAAACTACTCAAAAAATCAAATTGCCCACAGCCGGAAGTTTGATAAATATTGGTATATAGATTACTTTATTGCATGACAAAAAATCTTCGATTCGATTGATATAAAGGGGTAAGCGGTTCTTTCGTCATCCCGTACTCGATACGGGATCTTAAGCGGTAGAGATGCTGAATCAAGTTCAGCATGACGAGAAAAATGCTAGAAACTACACGCTATAATAGCTTGCCTCTTTATGATGTACGACAAGCGCCGTCGTACTCTGCTCAGGATGAATTTGGAACGTCTCAGAGAGGGTAATTCCAAACTCTTCGGGGCGCAGGAGATCAAAAATGATACGGCTCGGTTCCAGATCAGGACACGCAGGGTATCCAAAACTGT